>NZ_JBRCEP010000010.1:0-19506 GCF_053491055.1 Gloeomargarita sp. | reverse complement strand
GGGCCTAACGGCCCTGGGGGGGGCGATGTATGGGCTGATTACGGCGGTGCGTCCGAATATGGGCTGGTTTTTGCTGTTGCCCATGTTTGCGACGGTGATTTTGGGCGGGATTGGCAATCCCTACGGGGCGATTGTCGGGGCGTTGGTGGTGGGGGTGGCCCAGGAAGTGAGTACCTACTGGTTGCCGAGTGAGTATAAGTTGGGGGTGGCCCTGGCGGTGATGACCCTGGTGCTGTTGGTGCGTCCCCAGGGGTTGTTCCGGGGGACGTTGTGAGGTGGGCGTGGCGGGGGCGGCCCATCCTTAAAGATGCTCTTAAAGATTTGTAAACTATTAGGGAATGGTTGTTTGCGGGCGGGGATGGTTTATGACCCACAGAATGCGGATGGAATGGCTGGTGCTGATGGCGCATGGTTTGGCGATGGTGTTTGGGGTGGCGGGGTTGGTGTGGGTTTTGCCGCATCCGGCGTGGGTGTTGGGGTTACCGGCGTTTGGGCAACGGTTGTTTGCTTGGAGTATGGCCGGTGGGGGGGTTGTGTACATCCTGCTGGGGGCAGCGGCGATGCTGTTGTACGGACGGCGGGTGTTGGGGGCGCGGCGTCTGTGGGGGTTTTTCGCCCCGGCGGTGGGGTTGTCGTTGGCGAGTGAATTGTTGGGGACAACGACGGGGTTTCCCTTTGGGCGCTACGGCTATTTGGACGGTTTGGGGTATAAAATTGCCGGGTTGGTGCCGTTTACGATTCCCCTGTCCTGGTTTTATATGGGGTTGGTGTGTTTCCTGCTGGCTTATGGGGGGTTGGCGCGTCTGCGCGGGGGGCGGTGGGTCGCGGCGGTGGCCTTGGGGGCGCTGTTGCTGATGGCCTGGGATTTGGCGCTTGATCCGGCCATGAGTCAGACGCCGGTGCCGTTTTGGGAATTTCGCGAGACCGGGGCGTTTTTTGGGATGCCGTACCGCAATCTGGCCGGTTGGGTGGGTACGGGAGCGCTGTTTATGACGGTGGCGGCGCTGCTGTGGCGCTCAGGCGGGTCGCTTTTGCCCCTGTACCGGCGGGATTTGACCTTGCCCCTGGCGATGTATCTGGTAAATTTCCTGTTTGGGGCGGCGATTACCCTGGGGCTGCTGGATGGGCGCTACTGGATTCCCATCGGCTTGGGGGTGCTGTTGGGGGTGGTGCCGGCGGTGGTCTGCTGGTGGGCGGCAAAGCCGGCGGTGCCCTCTACGGTGAAGTTGCCGGAGTTGGATTTGGCGACACGATAGCAAAATGACTGGCCGTCATGCATGAATTGTTCTGCACCCAGACAGGGCTACCCATTCCCACCTTGACGCCGATGCAGGTGCCGATTTGGTGGCAACAGGTGGCGCAGGCGGGTCTGCCGCCAGAGGTGTGGGTGGAGACGGCGGGGCGCAGCAGTGCCATGCTCACCCTGGGCTGGTTGGGGCAGGACTGGCAGGTGGGGCGGGTGGTGGTGCTGGTGGGTTCGGGTGTGACCGGGGCGGTGGCCTTGAGTGCGGCGCGACATTTGGCCAACCGCTGTATGAATGTGCGGGTCTGGTTGCACCCGGAACTGTCTGCCGATGCCCTGCTCCACAACCAGTACAGTCTCTATCGCCAAACGGGCGCCCAAAGGGTCGATCTGAGTGAGTTGGTTGGGGAGACGGCCACGGTGGTTTTGGTGGGCAGTGAAGTGCCGCTTTTACCAGATGTATGGGCTTGGGTTGGCCAGTCGGGGGCGGAGGTGTTGCGGATTGGGGCGACCCTGGATGGCGCGGCAGTGGCGACCTTGGTGGTGGGGCTGCCGGTGACCGAAACCCCCTACAGCGGGCAACTGTACCTGGCGGATGTGGGGATTCCCCTGGCGGTGTACGAACGGGTGGGGCTGGACCATCGGTTTGTGTTTGGCAATCAGTACATTATTCCTATCTATCGTCGGGAGGAGGGATTGTGGGGATGATGCGCCAATGGCTCAGAACCCCAAGCGCTCGGACTTGCTGCCGATGACTGCCCAACGCCGCCCCCCCTGGCTTGCCGAATTGGGGTTGGTGCTGAAATTGCTGGCGATTGCCGGGGTCATCAGCGCAGGGATCAAAGGGCTGGGGGCCAGGCTCACCTTGGCAACGCCCCCTACCTGGGTGCCGCTGGTGGTGGTGGGGGGGACGATGGCGGGGACGGCGGGGTTGTTGGTTTGGCTGGCTGGGCGTGATAACCGCCGGTCAGCAACACCAGACAATCCGGCAGCGGACGGGGGTCACAGGCCACTCCCGCCACCCGAAACAGGGGATTGAGCAGGTTGGTGCGGTTGGGGCGCTGCGGTTGCCCGTCATCAATCAACCAGGACACGACAATGGCCCGGGCGTTGCTTAGCCCCCGACTGCGGCACACACTGGCCTGCCCTTCCCACCGGCCTTGGGCGTTGAGTTGTGCGGCCAAATGGGCCGCCGTGATTTCCTGGGGCAAGAGTCTGGCCGCCACCTGGTTCAGCGTTGGATGGGCACGCAGGACCCCCATCGGTTGCACCTGGTGCAGCCAGCTTTGCGCCGCCAGCAGGCCCTGCACCCCCTCTTTAGTGCGTTGGGCGGGTTGCCCTGGCGGTTGCCAGCGGCGGTGGCGGTAGTAGGCCCGCCAGGGCGTCAGTTGGGCCGCGTACCGGCGGGGATTGTGTCGCAGTTGGTTGAGTTCCGTGAGAATGGCTTGAGCCAGAGGTTGGGCCTGCACCGGCAGACCCAGGAGCACCGTCAGCGCCCCAATTTTGATACAGTAGAGCCGCAGCCACACACCACCTACCCGCGGAGAACCATGCGCCTTCTGGTCAGTAACGATGATGGCATTTTTGCGCCGGGGTTGCGCGCCCTGGCCGATACCCTCGCCCAAGCCGGGCATGAGGTGACTGTGGTGGCTCCCGACCGGGAACGTTCGGCGACGGGGCACGGGCTGACCCTCCACAAACCCCTGCGGGTCGAACCGGTTCCCAACTTTTTCCATCCCCGCGTCACCGCCTGGGCCTGCACCGGGACGCCAGCCGACTGTGTGAAATTGGCCTTGGGGCGGTTACTGGCCCATCCCCCGGACCTGGTGGTGGCCGGCATCAACCAGGGGCAAAACCTGGGCACCGACATTCTTTACTCCGGCACCGTGTCGGCGGCCATGGAAGGTCTGCTGGAAAATATCCCCGGCATGGCCTTGAGTTTAGCCAGCTATACCAAACCGGAATTTGGCGTCGCCTGCCGCTTTGCCGTCTTTCTTTTGGAACAGTGGCGCCACCAACCCCTGCCGGGCACCCTTTTGTTGAACATCAACATTCCTGCCGTCCCTCCCCAAGAGATTGCTGGGGTGTGCCTGACCCGTCAGGGCGTGCGCCGTTACAGCGACCAATTCGACGAACGCACCGACCCGCGGGGACGCACCTACTACTGGTTGGCCGGAACCGCCATCGAAGACGAACCCGACCCCAGCCCCCACCCCTGGCCGACCGATGTGGCCGCCATTCGCAGCCAGAAAATTAGCATTACCCCCTTGCAGTACAATCTCACCCATACCCCCGGCTTGACCACCCTCGCCAACTGGCCGGGGTTGAACCAAGGTTTATACTGGCTAAAGGATTGAGGTGTTGGCGAGTGTTTTGGAAAGGTCTGTTCCCAGGTGCCACCAGCTCCGAAACCCCAGCGGGCATCGGGGAGCACGAACTGCTGATCACCGAATACACAACAGCCAACGGCGAACGCTTCCCCATCTACTTCAGCACCACCCGCGCCATTGATGTCTACGCCCTCGAAGCCCTGTGCGATGCGGTGGGTTGGGCCAAACGCCCCTTGCGCAAAGTCCGCAAAGCCCTCGAATGCAGCTTTTTGGTCGGCTCCCTCTGGCTCGAACGCGGCCAACAGCGCCGTTTAATTGGGTTTGCCCGCGCCACCTCCGACCACGCCTTTAACGCCACCATTTGGGATGTGGTCATCCACCCAGAATTTCAGGGCAAGGGTCTGGGCAAAGCCCTCATGCGCCAGATGATCCGCGAACTGCGGCGGGTCGAAATCAGCAACATCACCCTGTTTGCCGACCCCCACGTGGTCACCTTCTACGAAGAACTGGGGTTCCATCCCGACCCCGAAGGCATCAAAGGCATGTTTTGGTATCCCAACTAAGCCCCCAACGCCGCCAACTCCGCATCCTGCAACGTCCGCCCCGTCGCCGCCAAATACACATCATCCAAACTTGGCTGCGACTGCGTGACACTAAACAGCGGCAAATCCAACCCCGCCACCGTCTCGCGAATCAGCGCCAACCCATCCGGGCGCGGCTGGACCACCAAATTCAGCGAATTGCCCTGCGTCGTATTGATAATCACATTCCGGACAAAATCCAGAGATTGCAACGCCTGCCGCACCCGTTCTGCCTCCTCCCTAGGCGTAAATTCCCGCACCCGCACCGTCACCCGTTCGCCGCCCAAGGCCGCCTTCAGCGCCGCCGGCGTATCACTGGCAATCAACCGCCCCTGGTCCAAAATCGCCACCCGGTCAGCCAGCGCATCAATTTCTTCCAAATAGTGGCTGGTGAGAAACACCGTCGTCCCCTGGGCGCGAATGTGCCGCAGAAACTCCCAGACCACCGCCCGGCTTGCAATATCCAACCCCACCGTCGGTTCATCCAACACCAACACCTGCGGCTGATGCAACAAGCCCATCGCCAAATCCAACCGCTTTTTCATCCCTCCGGAGTAGCCCCCTGTGCGGCGGTCCACCCACTCTTCCAACTGCAACAACCGCACCACTTCCGCAATCCGTTGCTTAGCCACCTCCCGCGGCAAATGGTAAATATCCGCATGTAACTGCAACAATTCCCGCCCCGTCAACACCTTATCCAGCGCCAATTCCTGCGCCACATAACCCAACTTTTGGCGCACCTGCCGCGGCTGGTCCAAAACCGAAATTCCCGCCACAAAAATCTCCCCCATATCCGGGCGCGTAAGGGTACACAAACAGCGGATCAGTGTGGTTTTGCCAGCGCCATTTGGCCCCAATAAACCAAAAATCTCCCCCGCCGGTACGGTCAAAGAAACCCCCTTAAGGGCCGTGACCTTGCCGTAGCTTTTGTGCAGGTTATGAATGGCAATCAGGGTCATCGGTGCAACGCCAGATAGCAGTCGGTCTTACGTGGACTTAACTTATCTTAGCATAGGGAATCCACTGACCTGTGTCGTGCTTCCCTGTAATGCTCAAGAAAAGACCACAAGGGACTCTGGTAGTAAACCGTGGCTCTGCTCCAAGGCAGCAGGGCGGAACTCCACAACAAAAGCTCATCAATTTGCGTCGGGCAAAATGCTTAAGGAGAAAATTTTTGTTGTAAGTGAGAATCCAGCTTCTCAATAACAATGCTTGGTATCATGAGGATGCACAATAAGCCCTTAAAATCTTAAAATTCAACACTTCTGGGTATTGTGTACCTCGGGGAACTAGCTATGAGTCACCGGGGATGAAACACCATCTTGACCATTTTTCCTAATATAGCTAGGTAGGCTAAGGTTGTCGCCTGAAGATTCATGGCGACGCCATTGTGGGGCTACGCCCAGTGACCCATATCATGTCAACCTTTGTATGCTTAGCTATACCAAGATTTTATTGACCGATTTCATGTTATGAAACTAGACTAAATATGGCTTCGCCACGCAAGCTAGGGGAAACAAGTTGGGATAACCAACCAAAGAGTTGGATTTATTTTACTCAAAAATCGAGAGGACTTAATCCCAAAAGAATCAGACAAATTGGCGAAAATACTAATGCGTTCAAAGGGGTTTAAGTATTGCCTACAAATTGAAAGAGGACGATTGCCAAGGGCAAAGAAAGATTTGCCAAATGGCTGACAAAAGCCCACTTTGTTTACGGAAAAATCCTTCCGAAAATCCGTACCCATCTCCACGGACTCTGTAATTGTTTTATCAGGAGAACGACAAGCGGTGTGATGGCAGGCAGGAACAACTGCATCAAATTGATTAAGAAGCAAGCCTATAGCTTTTTAAGTTTTGACCACTTCCGGGCGAGAACTTTAGCCGCATTCTCTGAGGGGCGCCAATCAAGATAAAATTCCGGTCGAGATGCGGCAAAAATTCTATTGAACCCTAATTTGTATTGGTCACAAAACCCTGCCTCAGTTCACATCCTCAACCCCCTAATTACTCTTG
This sequence comes from Gloeomargarita sp., assembly GCF_053491055.1. Lineage (NCBI taxonomy): Bacteria > Bacillati > Cyanobacteriota > Cyanophyceae > Gloeomargaritales > Gloeomargaritaceae > Gloeomargarita > Gloeomargarita sp. The sequence goes on along the minus strand of NZ_JBRCEP010000010.1, from coordinate 13,337 downwards.
CTTAGCAGTGTTTTTTCTAGGGATGATGCCCAGATGCAGTTACACACGGATGAATCAACCGTATGGGCAAATGGGCCATGAACCAGGTGCAACCAGATTAAAAAAATGGGGGGCACGTGGCCAATCCCATGCCAAAACCCTGCTCAGGACAGGTATGGCGCCCCCACCGGTACCGTGGCGTTAAACTTAACCGGGGGTTCCCACCAACACCGGCTCTGCCAACGCCTCGTTTACCTGCAACTCCCGACAGGGAATCCGGTCATCCAAAGCGGCCATGGTCCCCGCATACACCTCCAAACAGGCGTTGTCTGGACTGGCAAACATCAATCGCTGCCCTGGGAAGACAACCCGCTCAAAATACCAGTTCGGCACGTTCGTAATCCGTACTACCTGAATCTGACTGGTCGCATTAACGTAGCAACAAAGCAGGCAGTCGGTAGCTGTTTCTGGCAGGGGATCAAGAATCTGGCTCATTTTGTTCACTTCATAAAACCTTACGTTATCGCTCCTACCATAACACCTATTTCCCCAGCACACTGTAATCGTGATTACGAATGAGCATGTTGGGATCGCCTAGGCGCTCGCAGGCGGCGGTGGTCAATGCTATCCTAACAAGATAAGACCCACTGTGAAGATTTATGTCTGATTGTTTTTCTGCTCCCGCGGCGGCGAGTGCAGCACGAGTGCTGTACGTGCGTCTGCCCTGCAATCCGATTTTTCCCATTGGTGTTGTTTATTTGGCTGACCACATTGGCAAGGTTTTGCCCCAGGTGGCGCAACGGATTTTGGATTTGGGGGCGGTGCCGCCTTTGGATTTGCAACGCACGCTCCGGCAGGTGATTGCCGAGTTTCGGCCTACGGTGCTGGTGTATTCCTGGCGGGATATTCAGATTTATGCGCCGGTGGGGGGGCGCGGGGGCAACCCGTTGCAGCACGCTTTTGAGTTTTATTACGCCCGCCATCCGCTGGTGAAATTGCGGGGGGCCTGGGGGGGCCTGCAACTGGCGGCGGCCTATTACGGGGAACTGTGGCGGAATTTACGCTTGATTTGGCAAGGGTGGCGGTGGGCGCGGCAATACCAGCCCCAGGTGGGGTTAATTGTCGGCGGCGGGGCCGTCAGCGTGTTTTACGAACAATTGGGGCGCTCCTTGCCCAAAGGAACGATTGTTTCGGTTGGGGAAGGGGAGTTGCTGTTGGAGGATTGGCTGCGCGGGCGGGACATCCGGCGCCATCGTTGCTATGTGGTTGGGCGAGAACAACCGCGTCCCCGTTTGATTCATGAAGCACCCGTGCCCTTTATCAAAACGGCCTGCAACTACGATTACATTGAGCAAATTTGGCCGGAATTTCATTACTATCTGCAAGCCCCGGATTTTTATTTTGGTGTGCAAACCAAACGGGGGTGTCCGCACAATTGTTGTTACTGTGTCTACACGGTCATCGAAGGCAAACAGGTGCGGGTCAATCCCATTGCTGAAGTGGTGGCAGAAATGCGCCAACTGTACGCGCGGGGGGTACGCAACTTTTGGTTTACGGACGCCCAGTTTATTCCAGCGCGCAAATTTATTCCCGACGCCGAAGCCCTCTTGGCAGCGATTTTGGAGGCAGGGATGACGGACATCCATTGGGCGGCCTACATTCGCGCTGACAATCTCACACCGCGCCTGTGCGAATTGATGGTCAAAACGGGCATGAATTATTTTGAAATTGGCATTACCAGTGGCGCCCAAGAACTCATTCGTAAGATGCGTATGGGTTATAATTTACGGGTGGTTCTGGAAAATTGTCGGGATTTGAAAGCCGCCGGATTTAATGACCTCGTGTCGGTGAACTACTCGTTTAATGTCATTGATGAGACTTTTGATACCATTCGCCAAACGGTTGCCTATCACCGGGAATTGGAGCGCATTTTTGGCGCCGATAAGGTGGAACCAGCCATCTTTTTCATTGGTTTACAACCCCACACCCATTTGGAAGCCTACGCCCTTAAAAAAGGCATTCTCAAACCGGGATACAATCCCATGAGTATGATGCCCTGGACGGCGAAAAAACTGCTGTGGAATCCCGAACCCTTGGGACGTTTTTTTGGGGAGGTGTGCTTGGAAGCCTGGCGACGGAATCCCCAGGACTTTGGCCGGGAGGTCATGCGTCTTTTGGAAGTTAAATTGGGAACCGTACCACTCCCTGCATCCCTCCAATCCCCATCATCTCTCCTCACGCCCGTTTAATCTTCATACACAAATCACTCTCTGGTTCTGGGGCAACGCTGATGGTTGAACCGGCGCTTATTCACCAACCAGAACGATTACAGCAACGGCTTGAGGAAGTTCCCCTATCCCCAGGTGTTTATTTTTTCAAAGACCGTCACGACAACATTTTGTATATCGGCAAATCCAAGCGGTTACGCAGTCGGATTCAGTCCTATTTTCGTCAGGATCGCCGTCTCAGTCCCCGCATCAGTTTAATGGTGCAGCAGATTAGCGAAATCGAATTTATCGTGACCGATACGGAAACCGAAGCCCTGGTGTTGGAAGCCAATTTGATTAAGCAACACCAGCCCTACTACAATATCCTGCTCAAAGATGACAAAACTTACCCTTATGTATGCATTACTTGGTCAGAGGATTACCCCCGCATTTTTATTACCCGCAAACGTCGTTTGACGCACCCGAAAGACCGTTACTATGGCCCCTACGTGGATGCGTTTCAGTTGCGCCAAACCCTGGCATTGATCTATCGGTTATTTCCCTTGCGGCAACGTCCAAAGCCCCTATTTCCGGACCGTCCCTGTTTGAACTACCAAATTGGCCGTTGCCCTGGCGTTTGTCAAAAACTCATTAGCCCAGAAGACTACCGCCAAACGGTGGCCCAAATTGCCCTGATTTTCCAGGGGCGCACGGAAGAATTGCTGGCAAAATTGCACCAGAAAATGCAACAGTTGGCAGCAGAAATGAATTTTGAAGCGGCGGCACAAGTCCGGGATCAAATCCGGCGCTTGGCAGGACTAGGAGAGCAACCCAAGGTCACCTTGCCCGCTGAAGATGCCATTTTAGATGCAGTGGCGCTGGCAATGGATGATCAATACGTGTGCATTCAATTATTTCAAATGCGGGCCGGTCGTCTGGTGGGGCAATTGGGCTTTTTTACCCAACGGCAGGGAGATGAACCCGGCGCCATTTTGCAACGGGTTTTGGAGGAACACTATACCCAGGTAGAGGGGGTAGAAATTCCGCCTTTGATTCTGGTGCAGTATGATTTGCCGGAAGGGGAATTGCTCAGCCATTTTCTCAGTGAAAAACGCCAAGGCAAGGTGAAAATTTATGTGCCGCAGCGGTCGCAAAAGGCGGAATTGATCCAGTTGGTAATGCGGAATGCAGAATTGGAATTACAGCGCCGTCAACGTGCCGTAGAAGCTAATTTGTTTGCCCTGCATGACCTGGCAGAATTGTTGAATTTAGCGGACATTCCCCACCGCCTAGAAGCCTATGATATTTCCCATTTGCAAGGAACCGATGTGGTGGCCTCGCGGGTGGTATTTATTGATGGTCAACCGGCCAAACAACACTACCGCCACTACCATATCAAAAATCCGCACGTAGCGCCGGGCCATAGTGACGATTTTGCCAGTATGGCGGAGGTAATTAGCCGTCGTTTCGCCCCTTGGATGCGCGAGCCTGAACGGGCAACCCTTGGCGATCCCGATTGGCCGGATTTGGTCGTGATTGATGGGGGGAAAGGTCAGTTATCGGCGGTGATGAATGTATTAAATGCCTGGCCGTTTGCGGCAGAATTAACGGTGATTGCTCTGGCCAAAAAACAGGAAGAAATTTATGTGCCGGGGCGCAGTACCCCATTGAGCAGTGACCCGGAACAACCAGGGATGCAATTACTGCGGCGATTACGGGATGAGGCGCACCGATTTGCCCTAAAATTTCATCGCCAACAACGCACCCGCCGTCATCGCTACAGCACTTTAGCACAAATTCCCGGTTTGGGACATCAGCGGCAAAAACAACTTTTGGCTTACTTTCATTCCCTGGATATGATTCAAGCGGCCACCCCCGAACAATTGGCGCAAGTGCCGGGAATTGGCCCCCGTCTTGCCCAGCAAATTTATCAATACTTTCATCCGTCATCGGGTTAACGGAATTGGGTCGAAAAGGGTTGTCCTCCAGGGGAAACAACCGCTAAGAAATCGCCCCTGCGTTGAGGGGATTACTCATAAACCACCAGGGTTTCCACAGGCACAGAGGGCAGGCGTTTGCGTCCCCCCAACGATGCCAATTCGATAATGAAGCCAAAGCCCACCAATTCTCCTTGGGCCTGTTGCACCAATTCCCCTACCGCCTGCGCCGTTCCCCCTGTCGCTAGCAGGTCATCAACTACCAGCACCCGCTGACCGGGATGAATGGCATCCTGGTGGATTTCCAGCCGGTCCGTGCCGTATTCCAACGTATATTCCCGCTGGTGCACCGGCCCCGGCAACTTTCCTGGTTTGCGCACCGGCACAAACCCACATCCCAACGCATAAGCCAAGGGCACGCCGAAGATAAACCCCCGCGATTCCGGCCCCACCACCCGGTCAATGTGCATCCCCTGAAACCGTCGCGCCAATTCATCAATGGCAAACCGTAACCCCTGGGGGTCAGCCAGCAAGGTGGTAATATCGCGAAATAAAATGCCTGGTTGGGGAAAATCGGGAATGTCCCGGATCAGGGTTTTCAAATCCATGACATGTCTCGGGTGCACTCACTCCCTATTATCTCCTATGCCGGCGTAGGTGCTGTTGTTTGGGCTGGGGGATGGTGCGCCAAGGCAGTTTTGAGATACCGTCCCGTGTGGGAATAGGGATGATTGGCGACCTGTTCTGGCGTGCCGGTGGCCACAATTTGTCCCCCCCGTTGCCCACCCTCTGGCCCTAAATCAATCACCCAATCGCAACAGCGAATCACATCCAAATTGTGTTCAATCACCAACACCGTATTCCCCTTGTCCACCAAGCGCTGAATAATATCCACCAACCGATGCACATCGTAAAACGATAAACCGGTCGTGGGTTCATCAATCAAATACAAGGTTTGCCCTGTGGCCCGCCGCGAGAGTTCGGTTGCCAATTTAATCCGCTGCGCTTCTCCCCCGGACAATGTCGGCGCGGTCTGTCCCAAACGAATATATCCCAACCCCACATCCACCAAGGTTTGTAAGCGATTCACCGCCTGGGGAATGGCGGCAAAAAAAGCACAGGCTTCCTCCACCGTCATATCCAACACATCGGCAATGGATTTGCCCTTGTATTTGATTTCCAACGTCTCCCGGCTATAGCGTTTGCCCTGGCACACCTCACAGGTCACATACACATTGGGCAGGAAATTCATTTCGATCACATTCACCCCTTGCCCCCCACAGGCTTCACAGCGCCCCCCCTTTACATTGAAGGAAAAATGGCCTGCTTTGTAGCCTCTGGCCTTCGCCGCTGGGGTTTCGGCAAACAGGGCACGAATGGGGTCAAAGGCACCGGTATAGGTTGCTGGATTGGAACGGGGCGTGCGGCCAATGGGCGATTGATCCACCACAATCACCTTATCCAAGGCCTCCAGGCCATCAATGGCTTTGAGTTCCTTGGGAAAGGGGATTTTTTGGCCAAAATGATGCGCCAAGGCCGGATAGAGTAATTCATTGACCAACGTGGATTTTCCCGACCCCGAAACCCCCGTCACACAGACAAACATGCCCAGGGGAATCTCCACATCAATATGCTGTAAATTGTGGCGATGGGCATCTTTGAGGTGAATTTTTTTGCCATTTCCCGGACGACGTTGGGCCGGTGTCGCCAATTCCTTGCGGCGGGACAAATAGGCCCCCGTAATGGAGTCGGGATGGTTCATGATGGTCTGCACATCCCCCTGCGCCACAATCCGCCCGCCATGCACCCCGGCCCCTGGCCCAATGTCTACCAGGTGATCCGCCTGGGTGATGGTTTCCTCGTCGTGTTCCACCACAATCAACGTATTGCCCAAATCCCGCAGCCGCTTGAGCGTCGCCAGCAACCGACTGTTATCCCGCTGATGCAGCCCGATACTGGGTTCATCCAGCACATACAACACCCCCGTCAACCCAGAGCCAATTTGGGTCGCCAGGCGAATCCGTTGGGCTTCTCCCCCCGACAGGGTCATCGCCGCCCGGTCCAGCGTTAAATAATCCAAACCCACATCCACCAAAAATTGCAACCGCGCCCGAATTTCTTTGAGGACTAAATGGGCAATTTGCGCTTGCCGGGGCGTCAATTCTAATCGCTCCAGCAAATGCAAACATTCCTGCACCGAAATCTGGGTGAAATCCGTAATGCGATAGCCCCCCACCCGCACCGCCAGCGCCTCCGGTTTCAACCGCGCCCCCTGACATACCGGACAAGGGGAATTAAACCGATATTGGTCTAACTTCTGCTGCACCAATTCGGAAGTTGCTTCCCGATATTGCCGCTCTAAAATACCCAAAACCCCCTCGTAAGTTTGCCCCCAGCGGCTGTGATAGCGTCCCTCTCCCTCTAGGCCTATGGGTTCTGTCGTGCCGTAGAGAATGATGTACTGTTGTTCTGGGGTTAAATCCTGCCAAGCAGTGGCCAATTGAAACCCATACTTTAACCCCAAATGATGCAACAGTCCCAAGTAATAATCCTGGGGCTTATCCGCCCAAGGTGCAATCGCCTGATAAAGCGGTAATTTGGGGTCGGGGATCACCAATTCCGGGCTAAATTGTCGCAAAAAACCCAGCCCATGACATTCAGGACAAGCACCGTAGGGAGAGTTAAACGAGAATAAACGGGGGGACAATTCCGACATCACCGCCCCATGTTCCGGGCAGGCAAAATGTTCCGAAAAGACCAAATCCCGCCACGTTTGGCCCGCTTGCACGCTGACAATGACGACCCCTTCCCCTTGCTGTAGGCAAGTGGTCAACGAATCCACCAAACGACTGGATAAATCCGGTTTGCTCACCAAACGATCCACCACAATCTCGATGCGATGGCTCTGATTTTTATCCAGTTTGGGAACTTCGGTGAGCGGATACACCGTGCCATTGACCCGCACCCGCGCAAACCCATTTTGGGCAATATGCGCCAAGACTTTTTGGTGGCTCCCTTTTTTCCCTTTGACTACCGGTGCCAACAACAAAAACCGCGTCCCCTCAGGCAATTGGAGAATCTGGTCGGCCATTTGATCGACCGTTTGCGGGCTGATGTTGCGGTCGCAAATGGGGCAATGGGGCACCCCCGCCCGCCCAAATAACAAGCGGAAATAGTCATAAATTTCCGTCACCGTCCCCACCGTAGAACGGGGGTTGTGGGATGTGGATTTCTGGTCAATGGAAATGGCCGGACTCAACCCCTCAATTGCATCCACATCCGGTTTGTCCAACTGCCCCAAAAACTGCCGGGCGTAGGCGCTTAGGGATTCGACGTACCGCCGTTGACCTTCGGCAAAAATGGTGTCAAAGGCCAGAGACGATTTCCCGGAACCCGACACCCCCGTAAACACAATCAACCGATTGCGGGGCAGTTCTAAATCCACATTTTTCAGATTGTGCTGGCGGGCGCCCCGAATCCGAATCACATCACTGCCGCCCATAGGAAAATTGGTTCTCCAGGCTGGTTTTGGGTTATGTTAGCTTGGCGTTCCCAATAAATGAAACAACACTGAATTTACTAAACCCAGCACAATCGGCGCTATCAGGGCGCTCAGCCAATTGTTGAGCTTGAATCCCTCGACCAATTGGGCCGCCACGGCAAAAATGATGGCATTAATCACAAAGGTAAACAGCCCCAGGGTCAGAATCGTCAAGGGCAAACTTAAAAGCCACAAAATTGGCCGCAGCAGGGTATTTAATAACCCCAAGGCCAAGGCCGTCCACAGGGCCGTGCCAAAGCCATCCAAAGTCACGCCCAAGGGCAATTTGGAAATCAGCCATAAACTCAACGCATTGACGACCCAGGTGACGATTAATTGGGTAAGCATGGCTGTCCTCTTCCCCCCTTGTTGGTTGCACGCCCAAGTGCGATACCTACTGGGCCTTTATTGCTTTCTATTGTAGGGCCATGTTCCCCCGACCCTGCCGCCGGGCAAGCAGCAATTCCCGCAAATAGGCGCGGGCCTTGGTGGGATGTTCCGCATAAAGGGCCAAAAACCGGGCTTTTTTCTCCGGCGTATCCAGCACATCCCGATTCCCGCGGGCGATGGCTTCCCCTGCCCACTGAATCGCCCCTTCCCCGGAATAAAATTGGCTGCGCACCGAGGCAAGACATTCCTCGCGGCTGGGTTTGTGGTGAAACACGCGGGTGTGATTGGCCATGCGCAGGGCATCCCGCTCCGGGTCAATCCGCCAATTCCCCTGTTCGTCCTGTTGCCACAGATTGGCCTTGGCGTTGGCGGCCTCCGCGTCATCTGCCGCAAACTGACGCATCCCGGCGCTGCGACGGATATTCCCGGCTACCACCGTTGCCGCCGCCTCATCAATCAGCAGACAACATTCCAGCGGGGTCAACTGCCGCCCCACCGCCCGGTTGAGAATCCGTGCCACGCGCGGGAATAAAGGGGGCAACAGGGCCGGATTGGCAATCCCCCCAAACCCTTTGAGCACCTCCCCCTTGGGACGGACATGGCTGACATCCACCGTCACCGCCAGCACGGTTTCCCCCTGCGGGTCACTGGCCAATTCCAACAACGTCTGATACGCCTGTACCCATCCCTGCCGGGAATCCCCCACCCGGATCACCACCTGGGACCCTTGGCGTTCCACCTGGGTCCTTGTCAAGCGCTCCGGGGCAGGCCGGTCTCCCGGTTGTCCCACCACCGTCACCTCCAGACGGGTCGTAATCGGGGGCAATTGCCGCACATACTGGGGTTCCAGCACCGCCCCGGTTCCGGCCCCCTGCATCGCCAAATCCATCATCAAGCCAAATCCCCGCCAGTCCCGAATCCGCTGGGAGGTGCAATTGTACGCCCCGGAAAAATTCTCCGGCTGCTGAATCCACGCCGTGCCGCCGACCCACAGCCACCGCCCAGAGGTCAACGCCTTCAACTGCCGTTGCATCTCAAAGACCAGGGCTTCTTGCGCCGGGGTAAACCTCCCCAACCGGGCCAAATCCCGCACCGTCCGTTCGCAGACCTGCTCCCAGGACTCCCGCACCCCCGCGACCCGCCGACTGTAGGTGCGGAAAAACACCGGGTAGGCACAGGGAGCCTGGAATGGCCCTGGTTGGGCCGCTGGGCAATCCGACATGGGCAACCCTCCAGAAACCGACGATCAGCACTATAGCCGATCCGAATGGCCCCCTGCTCCCGGATTGAAGGGGTCCCCGGAACCCCCTAAAATTGGGGTAGGGGGGAGGGAGGGGGTGGTTAGAATAAGATTCTTGTGGGTTCGTAATCAACCATGACTGACTTTCTGCTGATTGCCCGGCCAATTCCATGAGTGGCGAGTCCTATTTGAACCACCCAAACTTCGGTTTGCTCTACCGGATTTGCCGCCTGGGAGATGGCAGCGAACTGTACATGACCCTGTACGCCCACCGCCTCTTTTTTCATGTCCATTACCGTCAGGAATCCCCGGAAATTGCCCCGGTTAGCCGCAGCCAAGCCCGCAGCTTGCTCGAGATGCACCTGCGCGAACTACGGCGGCTCGGCAAACAGCAAGAATATCAAAAATTGCAAGAACTGGAAAAACAAATCTGAGAATAAACCATCAATCCTCACTGCCTTGAAAACAGAGGTCGCCGGACCACCACCCCCGCATGGGTTCTGGGGGATAGTGCTTTGTCAATCGCTTAGGATCGCTATAGACCAGGCATCAACAATTCAATGAACGACTGATGAGTACGGAGACGCTGCCCGAACGCCTGCGCGCCATCCAAAGCCAAATTCCCCCCCACGTCCGGTTGGTCGCTGTGACCAAGCAGGTGCCCGTCCGCGTCATCCGTGAGGCCTATGCCCTGGGGTTGCGGGATTTTGGGGAAAGTCGGGTGCAGGAAGCCCAAGCCAAAGCCGAAGCCCTCGCCGATTTACCAGATATTACCTGGCATCTGATTGGGCATCTGCAACGCAACAAAGCCCGGGCCGCTGTACAGCTTTTCCACTGGATTCACAGCGTTGATAGCCTTGCCCTGGCCCAAAAACTCGACCAACTGAGCCAGGACCTGCCGCGCCCCCCGCAGCTTTTGCTCCAGGTCAAACTCCGCCCCGACCCCAACAAACACGGCTGGAGCGTGCCCGAATTGCTGGCTGCCCTCCCCGCTTTGCGCCAATTGCACCACGTCAAAATTGTCGGCCTGATGACCATCCTGCCCTTGGGACTGTCTCCACCCGAACGCCAAGCCGTGTTTGCCGAACTGCCCGCCCTGGGCGCCCGCCTCTACCCCCATCTCCCCGTGCAGGAATACTCAATGGGCATGTCTGATGACTACCCCCAAGCCCTGGCCGCTGGTGCGACCATCCTCCGCCTGGGGCGATGTCTGTTTGGGGAACGTCCCCAGCCTGCCCTGACCGCGGCACAGGTTTCATCTTGAAAAAGGGGACTGCAGCGCAAATGTGGTTCTCCGTATTGAACTTTGTTAAAAAAAAGGCTACTGTTCAGGTAATGTGAGCGCTACGGAAGTACATTGGTAGGCTAATGCCCAGACCATGACCTGCTGTGGTGATGGATTCACCTGGGACAGAGCAACCAGTTCGCTAACCAAACCCACTCCTCAACACACACCTTGTATAGTGATCAATTGATGTGATGCACTGCATGTTTGTCAAACGTTTTACGCCTGTAGCGGGAGCCTGAACCCCATGCAACTGTTCAAACGACTCCGGGATTTGGTGAGCCTAGGGGAACCGGTGGAGTACGATTACGACCCGGGACAACCCCAGACACCTGTCCCCCCAACCCCTTCTGAATACCGGGAACCGCCCCGGCGGCGGTCGCGTCCCCCGGTGACACCCCTTGCTGACGCTTCTACCCCCCGTGCTGCCATGAACCCTCCTGTCAACAACGTGATTGGTTTGCCGACGGCCCATCCCAACTCGTTTGAAGTGGTGGTGATGGAGCCCCGTTCCTTCGAGGAAATGCCCCAGGCCATCCAGGCATTGCGGGAGCGCAAGTCGGTGGTGTTGAATGTCACGTTAATGGAGCCGGATTTGGCGCAACGGGCGGTGGATTTTGTCGCGGGCGGCACCTACGCCATTGACGGCCACCAGGAGCGCCTAGGGGAAAGCATTTTTCTGTTTACCCCCAACGGCGTGCAGGTGAGTACCCGTAGCTCGGCCCCCCATCCCACGCCAATGGAGCCGCCGAGCACCCTGCGGAATACGCCCCCGATTTGGACGCCGGAGTCCATGCCTGCCTATCTGGCGCAGTAGGGGGGTGTCCCTACCCCTATGACCCATCGTCTGGGCGTAATTGGCGGGGGCGCTTTGGCGGCTGCCCTGGTCGCGGGGGTACTGGCCAAGCAGCGCTACACCCCAGAGGAGATTCTGGTCAGCCATCCCCGCGCGGCGCGGCGGCAGTTTTGGGCCGACACCTACGGCGTGGGGGTGAGTGCGGACAATCGGGCGGCGGCGGCGGCGACTGAGGTGGTGTTGGTGGCGGTCAAACCCCAGCAGTTTGCCCAGGTGGTGCCGGATATACAGGGGGTGTCCCCAGAGGCGGTGTGCATTTCCGTACTGGCGGGGTTATCGTTGCGCACTTTAGAAACGGCAGTGCCAGGGCGGGCCTGGGTGCGCGCCATGCCCAATACGCCGGTGCAGGTGGGGGCAGGGATCACGGCCTTGGCCTGGGGGACGCAGGTGCAGGAGCAACAACGGCAGTGGGCAACGCAGTTTTTTGCCGCCGTGGGTCAGGTGGTGGAAGTGCCGGAGCCTTATTTGAACGGGGTAACGGCATTGGCAGGGTCGGGGCCGGGATACGTGGCGGTGTGCATTGAAGCGCTGATTGATGGCGGCGTGTTGGTGGGGTTGCCGCGGGCGTTGGCGACCCAGTTGACCCTGCAAACGGTTTTGGGGACAGCGCAGCTATTGCAACAGCAGGAATTGCCCCCCGCCGTGTTGAAGGACCGGGTGATGAGTCCTGCCGGTACCACCAGCGCTGGCCTGCTGTGCTTAGAACAGCAAGGGGTGCGGGGTGCCCTGATGCAGGCGGTGCAGGCAGCTTACCAACGGGCGCAGAGTTTAGAAAGCTAGGCGGTTTGCCGGTTGCGTGCGTTAAGATTGTCCCGGCTGCCACCCTAGGGGCTCACCTACGACCTGCCATGCACGAATCCCTTGCGCGCATGTATGAATACCGCCTGCCGTTTTTGCGGGGAGAATTGGCGCATTTGCCGGAACGTTTGACCCTGACGGATTTGCGGTCTTTGGACCACTACCATTACTGCGGCACGACGGCGATTGATTTAGCCATCGAACGGCTGGGGATCACGGCCGCCTCCCATGTTTTGGATATTGGGGCGGGGGTGGGGGGGACGGCCCGTTACGTGGCGCAGCAGGTGGGTTGTCGGGTCACCGGCTTGGAACTGCAACCCCAACTGCAGCAGATGGCGGTGGAACTCACGGAACGCACTGGCCTATCTCAGCGGGTGACGTTTATTCAGGGGGATATTTTGGCGGGAGTGGCGGGCGTCTTTGATGCCTGGTTATCCCTGTTGGTTTTTCTGCATATTCCTGACCGCAAAACTTTGTTCTCCCAATGCGCTGCCGTACTAAAACCAGGGGGACGCTTTTATATCGAAGACTATGTGCAATTACAACCCCTGACCCCGCAAGAACAAAGGGTTCTAGCAGACCAAATTGCCTGTCCCTACCTGCCCACCCTGGAGGCCTATCAGCAGGATTTAGCAGGGGCGGGTTTGGGGGTGCTTGCTTACGAAAACGTCACCCCGCTCTGGCAAAACTGGGTACATCAAAGATGGCGCCAATTTGCCCAGAACCAAGCCCATTACCGCCAAAAACACGGGGATGAGCTGGTGGAAAGTTATCTCCACTTTTATCAGGCAGTCGCGGATTTATTTGCCAAGGGAAATGTAGGGGGCGTGCGGATTTGGGGCCAACGGGTGACTTAGATTTGACACTCCCACCACCGAAAGACGGGGGATGCTTACCCAGTCCACCAACAGACGCGCCAAGGCGTTGTCAAGACGCCCCTACACCGTAGGTTCTGCTTACTTTTTATAGTCATTTTTATTGAAAATGCAACATTTTATGAGAGGGGGGTGTAAGATGGGGAGGAAGGTGAGAATCAAGGAGGAGAATCAGAATGTGTTACAGTCTGGATTTACGGAAGAAGGTGATAAGTTTCATTGAGAACGG
>NZ_JBRCEP010000009.1:0-23658 GCF_053491055.1 Gloeomargarita sp. | reverse complement strand
CCTGCCGCCCCCACCCTCAAAGAACCGCGGCCGCGGCCACAGCCCCTTGCCGAACCGAGCACCGTGGAAGTGGTACTGCTGCCGCCCAAGCCCAAACCAGACGGCAAAAGCTCCCCCAAGCGCAAGACCCGCGAGGAGGAATTGGCCGACGAGGAACGCCTCAGCAAACTCACCGGCAGCCCCAAGCACAAACGGCGGCATCGGGGGCGGGATATGGACGACGATGAGGAATTGGAACTGCTGGAATGGGAGTCCGCGGTGGAGACCCCAGCCAACAACAGCACGGCCAGTATCTACCTGGCACGTCCCCCCAAACCCAAAAGCGCCACCCCGACGACCACCGTCAAACCCAACCGTCCCCAACCCAGCCGTCCCCGCCGGAGCGAACCCGTCAGTCAGCCGGTTGTGGAAGTTTCCCCCCCGACCAAACCGGAATTTTTGGAGGTCACAGGCAGCTTGACGGTGCAACAACTGGCCGAGCAGTTAGCCGTCCCGGAAACCGAAGTGATCAAGACCCTGTTTCTCAAGGGCAAAATGGTCACCGTCACCCAGACGTTGGATTTGCCCACGATTGAATTGGTGTGCCGGGAACTGGGGGTGGAAGTGATTACGGGCACGAGCGAACCCAGCAGCACTGCCCGCAAAGAGAGCGAGATGCTCGAAGCCAGCGACCTGGACCACCTGCAACGGCGTCCTCCGGTGGTCACGGTCATGGGACATGTAGACCACGGCAAAACCACCCTGTTGGATGCCATTCGCAAAACACGGGTGGCGCAGGGGGAAGCCGGGGGCATTACCCAACACATCGGGGCCTACCACGTGGATGTCCCCCACGAAGGCACGACCAAGCGGATTGTCTTTTTGGATACCCCAGGGCACGAAGCCTTTACGGCCATGCGGGCGCGGGGGGCCAAAGTGACCGATGTGGCGATTTTGGTGGTGGCTGCCGACGACGGGGTGCGGCCGCAGACCATCGAAGCCATTCGCCATGCCCAGGCCGCCCAGGTGCCCATCATTGTCGCCATCAACAAAATTGACAAAGACACTGCCCAACCGGAGCGGGTCAAAGCGGAGCTGATGAACCACGGGTTGGTGCCAGAAGAATACGGCGGCGACACGATCATGGTGCCGGTGAGCGCCCTCAAGGGGGAAAACCTGGACACCCTGCTGGAGATGATTCTGCTGGTGGCGGAAGTTGCCGACCTGTATGCCAACCCCGACCGCCCCGCCAAGGGCACGGTGATCGAAGCCCACCTGGACCGGGCGCGGGGGCCGGTGGCGACCCTGTTGGTGCAAAACGGCACCCTACGGGTGGGGGATGCCTTGGTTGCGGGTGCGGTCTTTGGCAAGGTGCGGGCGATGACCGACGACCGGGGCCAACGGTTGGAAGCTGCTCCGCCTTCCTCGGCGGTTGAGGTTTGGGGGTTGACCGAAGTGCCCGCTGCCGGAGACGAATTTGAGGTCTATGCGGACGAAAAACAAGCGCGGGCTGTGGCCCAAGAGCGGGCGCAACAGGAGCGCAGTCGGCAGTTGGCCACCCGGCAAATCACCTTAGGCACCCTCTCGCAGCAGGCGCAGGCTGGGGAATTGAAGGAACTGAACCTGATTCTCAAAGCCGATGTGCAGGGTTCGGTCGAGGCGATTGTCAACGCTTTGAAGCAATTGCCCCAGCAGGAGGTAAAATTGGGCATTTTGCTGGCGGCACCGGGAGAAATCACCGAAACCGATGTGGATTTAGCTGCTGCCAGCGGCGCTGTGATTATCGGGTTCAACACCACCCTTGCGCCCGGCGCCCGCAAAGCCGCCGATTTTGCGGGTGTGGACATTCGCGAGTACAACATCATTTACAAACTCCTGGAGGACATCCAAGGGGCAATGGAAGGCCTCCTGGAGCCGGAGCTGGTGGAAGAACCCCTGGGGCAGGCGGAAGTGCGGGCGGTATTTCACCTGTCCAAGGGGGTGGTGGCGGGGTGCTATGTCCAGTCGGGGAAACTGCAGCGCAACTGCCATATCCGCGTCCACCGGGGGAATCAGGTGGTCTGGCAGGGCACCCTAGACTCGCTGCGGCGGCTTAAGGACGACGTGCGGGAAGTGGCGGCGGGGTACGAATGCGGCGTGGCCTGTAGCGATTTCCAAGGCTGGCAGGAAAACGACCAAATCGAAGCCTTCCTGCGGGTCACCCAACGGCGCAAGCTCACCAACGCCAATTCCTAGACGAAAGCGGCCAGGTAGCGGACAATAGCCATCAAAGCGCAGTATTTGCCAGGCAGTCACCATGCGTTTACCTTCAGCCCCGCTGCCCAACCCGGCGCGCCATCCCCAGCATTTGGCGGAAGTAGTTGCCACCAGCACGACGGAGTTTTGCGCCCAATGTTTAGAACCGCCGGTGTTGGATTTTCCGGTGATGCCCCCCTTTGGGTGTTGGGTGCGGGCGGCGGACAACGAGACCCAAAATCAAATCTATGGGATTGTGTACCATGTCAGTTCCAGCCCGATTGATGCCGTCCATCGCACCCGCGCGTTGGGGTTATCCCTGGACGAATTGCGGGAACAGCAACCCCAGATTTTTGCCATGTTAAAAACCGAATTTCGCGCCGTGATTGTGGGATTTCAGCCCCCCCACAGCCGCCGTTATTATCAATATCTCCCCCCGCGTCCCCCGCAAATTCACCAGGCGGTTTATCGCTGTAGCGAAGCCGAAATTATTGGATTTACAGAGCAATTGGAATTCTTGCGCACCTTGATCCAGTTGTCGGGGGCGCCGGTGGATGACCTAGTCGGAGCAGTGCTACGTTACGTGTACGAAATTCGCCGTGCCGATTCCCAATGGTTGATCCAAGCAGGGCGCAAATTGAGTTTGATTTTGAAGGATGATTACGACCGGTTGCGCGCCATTTTAGACCAGTGCCACTACGAAGAAGATTTTTATTGATATACCAATTCCAGGGCAGATAAATATAAACCCCTTCCCCACTGGGTGGTGCTTCAAATCATTATTTTTTGTAATATAACCATAACAGGATTTGTGCTCGTGGGAGTAGAGTAAGCATTGAACATGACTTGAGCGCATTAAAAAAATGCAGATGTATGCTCCTCCTGGCACCACTATTGATGAAGTATAGCTAAGCATACAAAGGTTGACATGATATGGGTCGCTGGGTGTAGCCCCACCTTGGTTTCCCATAGCGAAGCGTGGCGTAGCCGTGAATCTTAAGGCGACAACCTTAACCTACCTAGCTATAGTTCGTAATTACTGCATCTAATTTATTTATTAATATTACATTCTCAATCAGTATCTCCTCTAGGATGAATCTCTGCACCCGTAGATGGAGAGGGGACAAGGTTTTGCAGATTATTTAAGCAACAACGGCCCTGGGGATTATTGACTTCACAGCCGCAACGTTTGGCCTGGATATGCGCCCTAATTTCGTCCACAATCTGGCGTTGGTTGGCCTGGTGAATCTGTCCCCGTTGCCAGCCAAAACAATAGCACACGGGCACTTCCGGGCGCTGATCTTTAGCAAAGACCAATACCTTGAGTTGCTCGGTTGTAAATAGTTGGGCATCGGTTTCCCCGAAGTACACCACCGGGCAGTCCGCACTGGGGCAAAATCGGTACTTTTGGTGCGCATTGAGTTGTGCCAGCGCCGCCGGTTGTAACAGACTTTTGAGGGTAATTAACGGCACGGCTTCACCTTTGGCCCGGTTGCGGGGGCAATGGTGTCCAGCCTGGGCAGGGCAGTCGTCGGTATCCCAAGAGTTCACAGCCAAGGCAGTAACAGACACAACGGTCTGACCTTAAGATGGTTAATCTAAGTTAATTTAATTGTACCCAATGGTGCTGATGTTCTTACGCGCAATTCCCTGAGCCAGACAGCCATCCCCTGTTTTAGGGATGATTGGGAAAAATTCCGAGGATAAATTGTTCAATTCCCGCTTGATAAATGGGCAGGGAATCCAAAAAACCTTCGTTGTGGCTGCCTTGAATTTCTAGGAAAAATTTGGGTTCATTTGCCGCTTCATACAGCCTACGCCCGTGGTGAAAGGGAATGATTTCATCCTGAGGGCTGTGGATAATCAAAACCGGCACATGAATTTGCCCTAAACGCTCTAAATTATTGTATTGAAATTGGGCAATCAGATCAACGGGCATGAGGGGAAAAAGCTCTTTGGCGCGGTCAGGAATACTGGTAAAGGTTGACCCTAAAATTAATCCCGCCGGTTGGTATTTCGCCGCCAAATAGGTAGCGATTCCCCCGCCCAATGATTCCCCATAAATAACAATTTGTTGGGGGGAAATGCCGCGGGTTTGGGTGAGATAGTGCCAACTGGCTTCCCCGTCTAAATAGGTGCCCTGTTCGCTCGGTTCGCCCTCGCTTTCGCCGTAGCCCCGGTAATCAAAAAACAGGCTGGCCAAGCCCATGTGTTGAAAAATACGCATATAGGGCAACCGATAACTGATATTGCCCCCATTCCCGTGAGCAAATAACACGACTGGCGCGCGGGGATTGGCCACGGGAATCCACCAAGCGGCAATTGTTACCCCATCGCTGGTCGTCAGCCGTAGGTCTTCGTAGGCCAACCCCATGTCTTTGGGGGTGCTAATCATGTGACGGCTAGGGAAATACATCAACCGCGCTTGCCCCAACATCAGCACGACCAATAAACCTACATAAATCCCCCCTACCAGACGCAAACCCCGGCCCAGCCATTGACAGCAGGAATTTGCGCCCATCGGTCAGGTGAGTAGCCCTTCTTTTTTCGCCATGTGGAGCAGTAAATCCACCACCCGCCGGGAATAGCCCCATTCATTATCGTACCAGGAGACCACCTTGAAGAAATTGGGGTTTAACTCGATCCCCGCCCCGGCATCGAAAATGCTGGAACGGTCATCCCCGTTGAAATCCGTAGAGACCACTTCCGCTTCCGTATAACCCAAAATGCCCCGCAGCGGGCCTTCACTGGCGGCTTTCATGGCGGCGCAAATTTCCCGGTAACTGGTGCTGCGTTCGGTTTTGAAGGTCAAATCCACCACCGAGACGTTGGGGGTCGGCACCCGGAAGGCCATCCCCGTCAGCCGCCCTCGCAATTCCGGCAACACCAGGGCCACCGCCTTCGCCGCCCCCGTGGAGGAGGGAATGATGTTTTGGGCAGCCCCCCGTCCCCCCCGCCAGTCTTTGCGGCTGGGGCCATCCACCGTAGGTTGGGTCGCCGTGTAGGAATGCACCGTGGTCATCAGACCCTCGGCCAGGCCAAAGGTTTCATGAATCACCTTGGCAATGGGCGCTAGGCAGTTGGTGGTGCAACTGGCATTGGAGACAATCCTGTGTTGGGTCGGGTCGTACCGGTGCTCATTCACCCCCATGACAAAGGTCGCCACCTTGTCCGGGTCCTTGGTGGGCGCAGAAATCACCACCCGTTTGGCTCCTGCAGCCAGATGCTTGCTTGCCCCCTCGTAACTGGTAAATAGTCCTGTAGATTCCACGACATAATCCACCCCAACCTTACTCCAGGGCAATTCCGCCGGGTCCTTGCTTGCAAAACAGGGGATAAATCGGTCATTCACCACAATCCCATCCTCTTTTGCTTCCACCTTGCCCGCAAACCGCCCGTGGGTGGAATCGTATTGCAGTAAATAGGCCAAATTATCCGGCGGCACCAGATCATTCACCCCCACAAATTCAATCCGGGGATCGTTGATCCCGGCGCGAAACACCAGGCGACCGATCCGGCCAAAGCCATTAATCCCTACTTTTACGGTCATGGTCGTTTACTCCCAAACAAGGACAAAAAAAGGACAAAAAAGACTGCACCCTAAGTACCTGGACGGGCGCGTAAGGCCGGGCTAAGGTGGCTGCGGTCCCCCATCAATTCCAACAGCGGGCCGTACTGGGTAAACCGCACCAGGCTGACCGAGGCCACCAGCACATTGATCCGGTCCCGATACCGTCCCAGGTCAATCCCCAGCAGACTACACAAAATAATCCGCAGGGTGGCCTTGTGGGACACCACCAACACCGGCCCCTCCGTGTAGTTGGCCTCGATTTCCGCAATGACTGCCATCGCCCGTGTGGCAATCTGCACGGCAGTTTCGCCGCCGGTGGGGCTGTTCCAGGCAGGTTCGGTCATCCAGCGGATGTAATCCTCCAAATAATGTTGCTTGACCCACTCCGGCGTTTGCCCCTCCCAGAGACCGTAGTAGCCTTCTTTCAACCCATCGCGCACCTGCACAGGGAGTCCGACCGCCTGGGCCAAAGGTTCTGCCGTGGCCACCGCCCGCCGCATCGGACTGGTAAAGACCGCCTGCCAGGGCAAATGTCGGTAGGCCTGGGCAAATTCCATCGCCATTTGTTGCCCCTCAGGAGTGAGTTCCGGGTCCAGATGGCCGCAGTAGCCACCCGTTTGGCTGAAGGTGGTTTCCCCATGCCGCAGCAAGTACAAATGCAGCGCCATAACCCCCCCTACCGATGCTGACCCACTTGGTTGTGGTCGTAGGGTTTGACCTCAATGGGCACCGGCGAGACGTGCCAAATGTCCTGGCAATACTCCTGAATCGTCCGGTCCGAGGAGAAAAACCCGGTACGCGCCGTATTCAAAATGGACATCCGCGTCCACCGCTGCGTATCTTGGTAGGCCTGGCTGACCCGTTCCTGACAGTCGAGGAAGGACTGAAAATCCGCCATCAGGAAAAACGGGTCGTGGTTGAGCAGGGAATCCACCAGCGGGCGAAACAGGGAAGTATCCCCGCGCGAGAACATCCCCCCGGCAATCTGGTCAATCACCTCTTTGAGCACCGGATTGGTATTGTAATACTCCCAAGGCCGGTAGCCGTGCGCCCGCAGCGCCATCACCTCCTGAGCATTCAAACCAAACAGGAAGAAATTTTCCGCCCCCACCTTTTCCCGGATTTCCACATTCGCCCCGTCGAGGGTCCCAATGGTCAAGGCCCCGTTCATGGCAAATTTCATATTGCCCGTCCCGGACGCTTCTTTCCCGGCGGTGGAAATTTGCTCCGACAAATCGGCGGCAGGAAACACCCGTTGGGCAAATTTCACATTGTAATCCGGCAAAAACACCACCTTGATTTTCCCCTGAATATCCGGGTCGGCATTGACCACTTCCCCAATCGAATTGATCAGTTTGATGATTAATTTCGCCATGAAATACCCCGGCGCCGCCTTGCCCCCAAAAATAAAGGTGCGGGCCGGGATATTCAGGTGTGGGTTGCGCTTGAGCCGGTTGTAGAGGGCGATAATGTGCAGGGCCTGCAAATGCTGCCGTTTGTACTCGTGGATGCGCTTGACCTGCACATCAAACAGCGAATCCGGGTTGACCCCAATGCCTGTGCGTTCGGCGATGTAAGCCGCCAGGTCCTTTTTGAGCGCCTGTTTGACCGCCCGCCATTGTTGGCAAAATTCCGGGTCGTGGATATGTTCTTCCAACCGCTGCAATTCCTCGTAATGGGTGACCCAGGTTTTGCCGATGCGACTGGCAATGAGGCGGCTTAAGGGCAAATTGCTCAACAACAGCCAGCGCCGCGGGGTGACGCCGTTGGTTTTGTTTTGGAATTTATCCGGCCACAGGTCGTAAAAATCCTTCAGCACCGTTTGTTTGAGGAGGTCCGTATGCAGCGCCGCCACCCCATTGACCGCCATACTTCCCACCGTTGCCAAATTCGCCATGCGGACGTAGCGTTCGCCGCTTTCGTCAATCAACGACATCCGCTGAATTTTGCCCGCATCCCCCGGAAACCGCGTCTGCACCATATCCAAAAACCGGCGGTTGATTTCGTAAATAATTTCCAAATGCCGGGGCAACAGGGAACCGAACAAACTCACCGGCCAGCGCTCGAGGGCCTCCGGCAACAGGGTGTGGTTGGTGTAGGCACAACTGCGGGTGGTGATGTCCCAGGCCGTATCCCAATCCACCCCGTATTCGTCCACCAACAGGCGCATCAATTCCGCCACCGCAATCGCCGGGTGGGTGTCATTCAGTTGGATGACAAATTTTTCGTGGAAGCGGGTCACCGGCAACCCTTGCTCCTTGAGGATGCGAAACATATCCTGCAACGAGCAGGAAACGAAGAAAATTTGTTGGACCAACCGCAGACGTTTGCCCTGGAGCGGTTCATCGTTGGGATAAAGCACCTTGGTCACATTCTCAGAAATGATTTTTTCTTCTACCGCCCCGTAGTAATCCCCCCGGTTAAACGCGGCAAAATCAAAGGATTCCGGCGCTTCCGCCTTCCACAGGCGCAACGTATTGGCCGTATTCACCAAATACCCCAAAATCGGCGTATCGTAGGGCACCCCCTTGATCACCTGGTAGGGATGCCAGCGCACCCGATAGCGCCCCTGCTCATCCATGTAGGCTTCCGTATGGCCGCCCAATTTCACCTCGACGGCCCATTCCGGGCGGGGCAACTCCCAGGGATTGCCAAAGCGCAACCATTTATCCGTGATTTCTACCTGCCAGCCATCCCGAATCTCCTGGTCAAAAATGCCAAATTCGTAGCGAATCCCGTAGCCAATCGCCGGAATTTGCAACGTCGCCAGGGAATCCAAAAAACAGGCCGCCAGCCGCCCCAAACCCCCATTGCCCAACCCCGGTTCTTCTTCTTGGTCCAGCAGCGCCGCAAAATCCAACCCCAGTTCCGTAATCACCTGTTTCACCTGGTCGTAAATCCCCAAATTGATCAGATTATTGCCCAGGTGCGGCCCCAGCAAAAATTCCGCCGACAGATAGCACACGGTCCGGGAGCGTTGGGTGGTGTAGGTCTGCGCTGTGCTGATCCACCGTTGCAGCATCCGATCCCGCACCGTGTAGGCCAGGGCCATGTAGTAGTCATTGAGGGAGGCAATCTGGGGAAACTTGCCCTGGATGTAAAACAAATTGTCAAGGAAGGCGCGTTTGAGGGTTTCCACACTCAACCCTGTCCGGTCGTCTTCGTACTGGGGCGTCACAGGCAGCGCAGTGGTCATACCAACACCTAGAAAGCGGTATGCATACCCACCCCAATTATGGGTGGCATCCTGGCTGGGGCGCCATTTTTTCCGGTTTTGTTTAAGACTCCGAGAGGCCCATCTGCAACCAAGCAGTCAGCGCCACCGCTAGGGCATCGGCAGCGTCATCAGGACGGGGAATCGCCGACAAAACCAATTCCTGCGCCACCGCCTGTTGCACGGCCTGCTTGTCTGCCTTGCCGTACCCCGTCAAGGTTTGTTTGACCACCGGCGGGGCAAATTCCACCAGAGACAATCCCCGCTGCGCCAAGACCAGCAACAGCACCCCCCGCGCCTGCGCCACCGTGATCGTATTCGCCATCCGGTAAAAAAATAACTTCTCAGCCGCCACCTGTTGGGGTTGCCATTGTTCTAACAACGTATGTACATCTTCATAAATGGTACACAGGCGTTCCCCCAGGGATTGGTCGGCGGGGGTATAGATCACGCCAAAATCCCGCATGACCGGTCGGCGCTGTTCAATATCAATCACGCCATAGCCAAGGGTGGCCAAGCCGGGGTCAAAGCCGATGATGCGGGTCATCCGCCGCCCACAATTGTCACCACCTCGATTTTATCCCCCGGTTGCACGGCGGTGGTGGCCCACCAAGGGCGGTGCAAAATTTCCCCGTTGTACTCGACCACGACGGGCTGGTGATGCCACCCCACTTCTGCCAGCAAAGCCGCTACTGATAGGCCAGGGCGATGGGGGTGGGCGGTACCGTTGAGCCAAAAAGCCGCTGCTGTCGTCATCGTTCCCAGGTTGGGGGTGAAATTTGCCCCCCCCCTGGTCTTAAATGTAGCGTATTTTTTCTACGGCTGGCAGGCATCCCCAAGGCAAGGGAATGTTTATGGCTGTTGCCGGCGGTCTGCTCAGCCGAGCCACCAGGAATGTTATGCTAGACTACCCAGGCGGTTTCTCCTGGGTGCTCCCTCCCCAAAAGCGGACATCATCATGGCTGACCGTTCTTTGCTGTTGATTCCCGGCCCGACTTTGGTGCCCGCATCCGTATTGCAGGCGATGGCGCAACATCCCATCGGCCACCGGAGCAAGGAGTTTAGCGACCTGATGGCGGAAGTGACGGCGGGGCTGCGGTGGTTGCACCAGACGACGAGCGATGTCTTGATCCTGGCGGCATCCGGAACCGGGGCGATGGAAGCGGGCATTATCAATTTTCTCAGCCCTGGGGACCGGGTGTTGTGCGGTTGTAATGGTAAGTTTGGGGAGCGGTGGGCGGATTTGTGTCGGGCGTTTCACTTGCAGGTAGAAACCATTACGGCTCCGTGGGGACAGCCCTTGAACCCGGATGATTTTGCCGAAAAATTGGCCGCTGACCGGGATAAAACCATCAAGGCGGTCATTGTGACCCACAGCGAAACCTCAACGGGGGTGCTCAACGATTTGCAGGCAATTAACCGGCACGTGCAGGCCCATGGACAGGCGTTGATGATTGTGGATGCGGTGACCAGTTTGGGGGCGACGCCCGTGCCTATGGATGCCTGGGGGTTGGATGTGGTGGCTTCGGGTTCGCAAAAAGGGTATATGATCCCGCCGGGGCTGGGGTTTGTGGCCGTGAGCGAGCGGGCGTGGGCCGCCTACGCAACGGCGAAATTACCCAAGTTTTACTTTGACCTGGGGGCCTATCGGCGGGATGGCGCCAAACATAGCACGCCCTTTACCCCGCCGGTGAATCTATTTTTTGCCCTGCGCCAGAGTTTGCAGTTGATGCAACAAGAGGGGTTGCCCCAGATTTTTGCCCGGCATGCGCGGGCGGCGGCGATGGTGCGGGCGGCAGTGGCGGCTTGGGGGTTGCCGTTGCTCTGTCCGGTCGCGTGTGCCAGTCCGGCGGTGACCGCGGTGGCCCCGACAACGGTAGCGGCAGAAGAGGTCCGCACGTTGCTCAAAAAACAGTTTGGCATCGCCATCGCCGGTGGGCAGGACCACCTCAAGGGCAAAATTTTTCGCATTGGTCATTTGGGCTTTGCCGGGGAGCGGGAAATGTTGACGGTAATTGCCGCTTTGGAAGCGGTTTTGCAGCAACTGGGCCATCCGCTGACCCCCGGCAGTGGTGTGGGAGCGGCCCTGCAGGTGCTAGCGACCTCGCCGTAACCAACTGACCGATTCCACGTGGTGGGTTTGGGGAAAGAAATCAAAGGGAATCACCCGTTCCAAAACGTAGGTAGAATGGGTGCACAAACGGCCCAAATCTCTGGCTAACGTGGCAGGGTTGCAACTGATGTAAATCAGGCGTTCGACCGGGTGGGTAATGAGAAAATCAATCACCTGTGGGTCACAGCCTTTGCGGGGGGGATCCAGCAGAAGAATATCGGCTTGGGCCGCCCATTGCGGGAGCAATTCTTCCACCCGGCCACAGTAGAATTCCGCATGGGTAATGCCGTTTACCTGGGCATTGCATTGCGCTTGGGCCATCGCCTGCGGTTGCACTTCCAGACCGATAATTTTGCGGACATGGCGCGCCAAAGGTAAACTCAGCGTGCCAATGCCACAGTAGGCATCCAAAATACATTCCTGCCCCTGCAAGTGCAACCCATTTTTGAGCGTATCCACCAATCGTTCCGCCTGTTCTGTATTCACTTGAAAAAACGTATCCGGACGAATTTGCCAGCGCAATCCACAGAATTCTTCCCAGAGGTAATCCCGCCCCCAAATGCAGTGTGTTGTCCCGGCAAAAATGGCATTGCCAGGGTGTGGATTGACATGGACACAAACACCCACCACCTGGGGATAGGTTGCCTGCCATTGTCGCGCTTGCTTTTCTAAGCGGGGCAAGGATAAACGGGTCGTCACCAGCGTAATCAACACTTCGCCTGTGCGACGGCCAATCCGCAGTCCTAAATAACGTAAATCCCCCTGCTGGGTTTGCTCGTTGTAAATAGACCAGCCCTGTTTGTGAATATCCTTTTTAATCCCTTGCAGCAGGGCATTGAACGTCTGATCCTGCACAGGACATTGGTTGAGATTGACAATTTTGTGGCTGTGCTTTTCGTAAAATCCCGCCTTAATGTCGCCTGCTTGATTCACACCCAAAGCATAGGTCACCTTATTGCGATAGGCCAGGGGTTGGTCATTGGCAACAACAGGCTGCACCGGGGGATCAACCAAGCCACCGATGCGGGTCAATGCTTGATAGATTTGATTGTGTTTGGCTGTGAGTTGATAGGCGTAATCAATGTGCTGCCACTGACAACCACCACAATCGCGCGCCAGGATACAAGGGGGTTTGACCCGGTGCGGGGAAGGGGTCAGTAGATGCAGTAATTTGCCATAGGCATAACGGGGTTTCACATGCAGAAGTCGGGCTTGCAGATAATCACCCGGCACTGTATCGGGCACAAAAACAACCCGTTGGGCAAAGCGGCCTACCCCTTCCCCTTGGTCATTCAAATCCGTAATTTCCAGTGTGATAATTGCGCCCTGTTGCCAGTGTTCGCTCACAGCAAATCCCCAGAAGCTTGCAGTGCATGTAAACGGTGATAAATTCCCCCGCCTTGCAGTAATTCCTGATGGGTTCCTACCTCGACAATCCGGCCTTTATCTAAGACCACAATGCGATTTGCTTCCCGCACGGTACTCAAGCGGTGGGCGATAATAATGGTCGTGCGTTGTCCCTGAATTTCGGCCATAGCCTGTTGAATGGCCCGCTCCGATTCGTAATCTAAACTGGATGTGGCTTCATCAAAAATCAACACATCCGGCTGCACCAGTAACGCCCGGGCAATGCCAATCCGTTGCCGTTGCCCCCCCGATAAACGCACTCCCCGCTCTCCCACAATCGTGTAGTATTTTTGGGGTAATAGGTGAATAAATTCATCCACCCGCGCAATCGCACAGGCTGCCTCCACTTCTGCCATCGTTGCCTGCGGACACCCATAAGTCAAATTATCCAACAACGTGCCATTAAAAATATCCACCTCTTGATGCACAACTGCCAAGCGCCGCCGATAGCCCGTTATCTCTAGGTTTTGAATATCCTCCCCATCCATGCAAATCCGCCCTTTTTGGGGGGAAAAATAGCGCAAAAGCAATTTAATCAACGTAGATTTACCCGACCCAGAGCGACCCACCAAAGCCACCGTTTCATAGGGTTCAATAAGCAGATTAATCTCCTGCAACACCGGTCGCTCTGGCTGATAACCAAACGTCACATCCTCAAAGCTGATTTTTCCCGTGAATCGGTAGGGGACATAGGATAAATTAATCTTTCCATTCGGTAGCAGCAGAGGCTGGGCATCCGGGGCATTCGGCAAGGCGAGAAATTCATGAAATCGCATCATCGAGGCATACCGGCGCGCCAACACCTCCAACAAATTACTCATGGGTTCGATTTCCGCATAGCCCATACTCGCCAGGGTGTAAAGGGTCACGAAATGCCCCAAAGAAATCCGCCCCGCTACCGTTTCCGCTAGGGTAAAACCAAGAATAAAAAACAGGCAACTTTGCACAATCGTACGCTGATAAGTGGCTAACCAGACATAGCCCAAATGGATTTTGTGAATGATAAATTTGAGTTCCCTTGTCAACCGTTCCGTTTGCCGTTTCAGTTCCCAAGCTTCCGTCCCAAAAGCCTTCACCGTTTTGATATTGGTAATCAATTCCGAAGTACGACTTTCCGTATTTTCTTGATGCACCTCCACCGCCTGCTCCTTGTGGATTAAATAATTCAACTTGCGAAAACTAAAACTGAGGATAAAAATGCAAGAACAGAACATAAATAGCGCCATTCGCCATTCCAACCAGGAAGTGATCCCGACAATTCCCAACACCCGTACCATTTTTGGGATCAACAAACCGGCCATATCGGGATAGGTCCAGGTGTGGTTGGATAAACCCCTAGCAATGCGGCCAGCAATTCTTCCGGGGTTGTGGGTGTCATAAAAATCCAAAGGCAAACTGAGAATTTTGGCAATAGCCCGTTGTGTCTGTTGATAGCGGGCACGCAGGGTAATTTCCCAGTGAAAATAACCACTTAACCAGGGCTGTAAAGGCGCCCGTGCCACGGTAAGTAAAAACATCAAAGCCAACAAAACCCGCAGACTCAATTCGCGGGTGACCGACCAGGAACCCCAGGCGGCAATCTGCTCAATAATCCCCTGGGTAAACCCATCCAAAGGCTGTTGGGAAAGCAAATTCAAGGTTTGCCCAATCAGATAGGGAACCACCAAATCCAACAGTTCAAAAATACTAGATGTGCTAATACTAAATAGGGCAATTCCCCAGTAATTGCGAAAATAACAAATAATCGGCCACAGCCCGCGCATCAATCAAAAAATAACAACAATAAACCCTCCCTCCCCAGGGTAACACTCACATTTTCCCATCGGCAATGCGCCACTGGCTCACCCCATACCCATACGCCCAACCCCTGAACAATTTTTTTTGTTTCTCTCGGCCATGACTATCCCACTTTTGGGCATGGCATTACGTCAGACCCGCCCCTTTTCCTGACGGCCCAATCGGCCACCCATTCCCTTAGCGAATCGGGGCAAATCCCGCCTCTTTTACCAATCGTTGCCCTTCATCACTCAGGAATAAGTTGGCGTAGGCGACACCCGCCTTTTCATCCAAACCACCATCCCGCTTGATGATCACAAACAACCGGCGGGTAACCGGATAGCTCCCATCCGTAATCACCCGAAAATTCACTTCCTTGCCATCAATATCCGGCGCCACATAGGGACTGCCCGGTCCTTTTGCGATGGGCACGATGCGCACCATTTCCTGACGCACCACCAAGGAAACATCGGCATAGCCGATTCCCCCCGGCGTAGCCCCCACCTGGCGCAGCGAATGGGTCGTATCCCGAATTTCCCGCACATTGGGTCCCAGATTTTGCCCTTCGAGGACCGTCTCCCTAAAAAAGTCCACCGTACCCCCTGCCACCAGATTGCGGCTGAATGGGATAACGGGGAGGTTGGGTCCCCCGAGCTGTTGCCAATTGGTGACTTTGCCGGTGAAAATATCCCGCACCTGCGCCACCGTCAACCCAGGCACTTTGACCGCCGGATGGACATAAATGGCAATCGCATCCATGGCAATCGGTACCTGCTCTAGGCGAAACCCTCGCATTTGCGCCCGTTGATACTCGCTGTCTTTGAGCGGACGGGACGACTGACCAATCGCCAATTGACCGTCAATCAACATCGCAATTCCCGCGCCCGAACCCGGTTTGCCTCCCGGCGGCTCCACATAACGCAAACGAAACTGCGGATGTGCCTGATTCAAAATGTTAAGAATGCGCGCGGAGCGCAACGGCGCAAAGGTTGTGGAATTGCCATAGTTAAACGTCCCGCTCGGCACATTCGGCACCTCCGCCAACGTGCGAGCAATGGTAATCCCCGCCGCTGTACTGGCTGGCGCTGGGGTCGGCGCCACCGGACTCGGACTGGTGGCAATCGGGGCGCCAGGGTCAGGTGAAGCCGTGGGCCCAGGAGAAACCGGCGTAACAGCAGTAGGCTGGTTCTGACCGGCAAATTTCGTCAGTACCCAATA
Organism: Gloeomargarita sp.; assembly: GCF_053491055.1. Classification (NCBI taxonomy): domain Bacteria; kingdom Bacillati; phylum Cyanobacteriota; class Cyanophyceae; order Gloeomargaritales; family Gloeomargaritaceae; genus Gloeomargarita; species Gloeomargarita sp. The sequence continues at coordinate 8,145 of NZ_JBRCEP010000009.1, read as the reverse complement.
CCCCCCGCCACCAAGCACCGCTACCCCGGCCAAAGTCATCAGAATCGGCACCAGCGGCGATCCCTTTTTCAGCCGGTAACCACAAACTTCACACTTGACAGCACCAATTGGGTTGCGGTCATAGCCACATTGCGGGCATTTCACATAGTTGTAATCCTGGTAATCCTGTGCCATTGTCCAAGACCCAAACGGCTACGCCTCTATGATAGTCAACCCTTTTGACAATTGGAAATTGCTCGCCCTGAAACGCCCAGTCCCACCCATCTTTCGTGATTTATAAATAGAACTTAACATGACCTGTTCCCCTCGGCGGGCAATCTCCGTCCGAATTCCCGGATTGACGGTGATTTTCCCAGAAATTAGCTCATCCAGTCCATCGTCATGATGACTTGGCAATCAGCGGCTTGCTTCCCCTTAGCCACAACGCAACACCAGCATCGCCTTTGCTGCCGTTGCCAAAGCAAATCCCAGTACTTGATAATAGAATTGCCTATGGCATTGCGGCTAAATCATGGTGACATGGTTGATGGAACCGTTGCAGTTTACGTTTATGCAACGGGCGTTAATGATGGGCATTTTGACAGGAATATTATGCCCAGTAGTGGGCAGTTATTTAGTGGTGCAAAGACTCGCCCTACTTGGGGATGTGATCGCCCATTGTGTGTTGCCAGGTGTGGCTTTGTCCCTCTTTTTCCAAATAGACCGTTTGTGGGGCGCATTCATTTTTGGAATGATGAGTACGGGGGTGATTCATTGGCTACAGCAACGCACTCGGATTAAGGTGGATGGGGCCATGGCATTTACTTTTGCCAGCTTTTTTGCCCTGGGCATTTTGTTGATTACCGTACTGCAAAGCCAACAGGATTTGGAACATTTATTATTTGGCGATATTTTGAGTGTGACGGCAAGTGATTTATTGAAAACGCTGATGGTGATGGGGCTGATTGGGGTATTGGTATGGCGATTTTATCACCACCTGCTGTTTTTCACTTTTGATCCAGTGGGGGCGCAGGCGGTCGGTTTGCCGGTGCAATGGCTGAATTGGGGATTGCTGGTGGCGGTGACGTTGACGATTATTGTCAGTATGCAGGCGGTGGGGGTGGTTTTGGTGATGGCATTAATGGTAGGACCTGCCTTAGTGGGCTATGTTTTGGCGGATGAATTGCAGGGGATGATGCGGATTGGTTGTGGTGTGGGGGTGCTAAGTTGTCTGGTGGGGATTTATAGTAGTTATTATTTGAATCTACCGACGGGACCCCTGATTATTTTAATCGCTACATTTACTTTGGTCATCGCGATTTTGGGACAACAATTGCGGCTGAAATGCCGAATGAATGACTAAAGCTAAGGGTTGAAATGTTGAAAACCACCCTGGGCAGGTAATACGGTTTCCCCCCAAAGCACCTGATCCCCGGCCGTAAGTTCACCGATGATCTGGGCAGGAGGCCCCAAAATTTTCACAAATTGCTGCGCTCGTTCCGGCGGTAAGGCTAATACCAATTCAAAATCTTCGCCCCCATACCAGAACCATTCCCACGCCTGTTGCGGAAATGTGGCTTTAAGTAACGGATGAATTGTAATATCTGGTTGTAACTTTGCCCCGACGCCACTTGCCCGACAAATTTGCGCTATGGCATCTGCCAACCCATCACTGCTATCCATCCCTGCCACCCGTTGTACACCCAAACGTTGCAGCACGGGCAACACGTCCAAACGGGGACGGGGTCGCCGATGCACGGTCATAAATTCGGGAATGTTGGGCGCGACTTCCCCGGTCAAGGCCGCTAAACCCGCCCGCGATAACCCATGATCCCCGGTGACAACAAGCCAATCCCCCGGTCGGGCCGCCGAGCGTTTAATCATTAAATGCTCAATACAACCAACTGCGGTAATACTTACGGTAGTGACGGGGGAGCGCACCACATCCCCGCCCCAGATCACACCGCCGTAAAGCTGCAGTATTTCTGCCATGCCTTCGTACATTTGCTGTACCCATTCCACAGGCAGTTCTGGCGGTAAACCCAGTCCCACCGTGATCCCCAACGGTTGCGCCCCCATGGCCGCCAGGTCGGAATAATTCGCCGCCACGGCCCGCCAGCCCACATCGGGAGCACTCATGGTCAGGTAGGGCAGGGGACTCAAGGGGCTGCTGCTAAAATGCACCCCTTCGACCAGTACATCGGTTGTAATGACTAATTCCCGTCCCGGCGGTGGGGTAAACCAGGCGGCATCATCGCTAATGACTTCTGCCGGACAAAATTGGTGCAATAGGGGGAGCAGTCCCGCTTCGCCGAGGTCTTTTAACCGCACAGGGAGCCTTTGGAACTGGGAATTTGGGCGCTCCGCCGGGGGTCGTAGTCCACCGCCTGCCGCAGTGCCCGGGCGAAGGCCTTGAAGGTGGCTTCGATGATGTGGTGGGAATTGATCCCCGCCTGCTGATAGATGTGCAATGTCATGGCACTGTGATTCACCAGGGCCACAAAAAACTCCCGCACCAGTTGGGTATCGTAGGTGCCGACCCGCTGGGTGGGAATGTTTAGCCCATAGCTCAGGTGGGGGCGACCGGAGCAGTCCAACGTCACCTGCACCAGCGCCTCATCCAAAGGAGCGACAAAATGCCCGAACCGGTGAATCCCCTGTTTATCCCCCAATGCCTGGGCCAACGCTTGCCCTAAGGCGATGCCCACATCCTCGTTGGTGTGGTGGTCGTCAATTTCGTAGTCGCCTTTGGCCTGAACTTCGATGTCCAGCAACCCGTGGGTCGCCAACTGATGCAACATGTGGTCTAGGAAAGGAATGCCCGTCGCCGCTTGACATGCTCCCTGCCCGTCGAGGTTGAGGGTAAGGTGGACCTGGGTTTCTTTGGTTTGGCGATAGACGGTGGCAATCCGTTGCATTGACAATGGCTAGGGCGCTGAAAGGGATTAAAAGCCTATTGTAACTGGTGCGCCTACTGCCGACATGGGGGGTTAATCTGTGCCATCCCTTTGCCAGGTAAACCGCAATTCCCGCCAGAAAGACCGTTGCGGCGGCGTGGGTAGCGTGGTTTCTCCCAACACCCACCGCCAACTGTCCCAAGAAATTTGCGCCGGCGGCAATTGGCTGTAATGGCGATGGAGGGCATGGGGCGCTAGGGTATGCCAGCCCAGGGTTTGCCCCCGGCGGTTGGCAATGCGTTTGCTCAAGGGTAGGGTTTCCACCTGCAAGCGGGGGTCGTGCTGGCGGGCTTGGGCTTCCGTCCACCCCTGGCGCAAGAGTACCGGGTCGGTGGGAATCACCCAGGATAAATGGCGATACAGGGGTTTGCGCCGCCGGTAGAGGATATTCTGCACGGCAATCTGCAATTCATACCCCAGCACCGCCGGTAGGGGATAGTGCCCGACCGCATCCCCCACCGCATAAATCCGGGGGTGACTGGTCTGGAGATAGGGATTCACCCGCAGATAATGCCCTTGCCGCCGCAGTTCCACCTTGCCTAGGGTTTCGGGGGGGACGTGGTTGGGGGTCGCCACCACCAGGGTATCCACTTCGCTGGCGCCCTGCCCGCTGTCTAGGGAGATGCCCGTCGCCCGGGCAGTCACAGATTGAAGCGGAGTCGCCGTTGCGATGTGAACTCCCTCGGCCCGCAGGATGCGTTCCAACTGCCGGGCCAGGAGTCCCTCTTCCCCTGGCAATAGGCGATGTTCCGCCACCGGCCAAAACACCGGCACACCCAAACGGCTCCACGCCTGCGCCAAGCCAATCGCTGCCGGCGTATTGCCCAAAATGGCCGTGCGTCGGGGATGTTGGGCCAAAGTGGGCAACTGCGCCAGGGTAACAAAAGGTACTTGCCGCAATTGGGGCACCTCTGGCAGCACAGGCACTCCCGTTTTTGCCACCACATAACCACACCCCCGCAGGCGGCGTTCCGGGGTTTCCACCGCCAGGTGCGGCTCCGTGATAAATGCCCCCGGCCCGGCGACCACATCCACCCCAGCCTGCAACAGCCCACTGTCGCTGTACTGGGTTTGATAGACCCACAGTTGCTGTTCCACCCAACGGTACGCCCGCTCCCACTGGGGTGAAAACCCGCCCTCCCCCGCGCCTAACCACGCCGACTGTTGCGCTTGGTGGGCCATGACTGCCACTTGGGTCCACAGCGCCACCGCCACCATGCCCCAATCCTGAATGCCGTCTGTCACCAGCGCCACCCGCGCCCCCTGTTGCGCCGCCCATAGAGCCGCCCAGCGGGCCTCTAAATGTCCACCCAAAATAACGACATTGTACTCAACGGCCATTACCGGGTTTGCAGATAGCTGGCTTCGGAAATTAGCGGCATTTCCGCATAAAGACCCCGCGCGGATTGCACGACGCTGTAGCCCACCATCGCCAGCACGCCCAGGAAGATGGTGTTGTACAAAACTTCGGCGAGAAATCCCTGAATCAGGGGTTGCAAAATAACATCGTAAATCAAGCTAATTAAAGCCAGCAAGATACTGATTAAAATGGCCTGCATGGTATTAAACCGGATGAAATGGGGGATTTTTTCATTGCGCACTACCCCCACAAACAGGGCAATAAACACCAAGAAACTACCTAATCCCAAGGGAATTGAGTTATAAACAATTGCCAAGGGAATCAAGAGATATTTCAGGTAGGTCAAAAAGGGAAATTGGGCAAAGAGAAAATGACCATAGGTGATCCCATCGTACAGGGGGATTAGATACACCAAAGCCGCACAAATCCGGTCGCGGGGAGTGGTGGAACTACGCCAAACCATAACGGGGAACCTGGGTAGGGGGACGGAGAGGGAGGGATTCGAACCCTCGGATAGGAGTTTCCTGCCTATCAACAGATTAGCAATCTGCCGCTTTCGACCACTCAGCCACCTCTCCAAGTGGATTTACAATAGATTTGTAATATAACATAACGCCAAAAGGTTCTGGAGACGCCCGGATGCAACTGCCGGAGTTTTGTGAATGCCAACATCCGTTGGTGCAAGCGTTGCAGGGACAGGAAGACGAGAAATTGTTGCGCCAGTGGCAAGCGGAACCGGCGCAAGGGCGGGCGTTTGTGGCCTTATTCTGTCGCTATGCCCTGGTAGTTTACGCGCTGGTGAGCCATGCGGCCCCGACGGCAGTCCAGGTGGATTATCTGTTTGCCACGACTTGGCGGTATTTGTACCAGCAGTTGCGCGAATTCTCCCCCCCGGAAGGCATGACCAGTTTGCAAAGCTGGCTGGTGGACCGCACGGGGGATTGGTTGACGCGGGTGAAACTCCCGGCCCCGGAGTGCATTCACTACCGCTTACCGGCGGCTCCCCCGCCCCTGTGGTGTTACCTGGAGGAAGCGTTGCAGAAGTTGGTGATGCCCCTGCGGTCGGTGATGGTGTTGAAAACGATTGGCAATTGGTCGGAGGAACAGATTGCCCAGGAGTTGGCCTTAACCCCAGAGCAGGTGGCTGCTTTGCTGCCTATTGGGCAGCGGGAGTTGATGATGCACTTGCCTGAGGATATTCGCTCTATTTATTTGGCCAAGGAGCCGGTGGATGGCTGAGCCGCAACCCCCCCTGACCCCCGGACGGTGTTTGACCGGGGCGGCCATTAGCGGTGTCTTGGGTTTGGCGGTATTGGCCTTGACCCAGGCGGTCACGCAGGCCTTGGCGGCCCATCCCCTCCAGAGCCACAATCCCCTGGTGTTGCGTTTGGCCAGTGTGGTGCGCACGGTGTTGGTGGGGGGTGGGACGCTGGCGGTGGTGGTCTTGGGCGTGTTTACTGTTGGGTTGGTGGCCCTGGCCATCCAGGTGGCTTGGTCGCCCCCCGAGGCTTAGCATGACCCGGTTGTGGGAACGGGTATTCCTGGGAGTGACGGCGGTGTGTGCCCTGGGAACGGGGGGTCTGGTGTTGGCGATTGTCAGTGTGCTGCTGGCCCAGGCGACCCCGGCCATCGGTGCTTTTGGGGGGCATTTTTTGCTGGGGCAGGTGTGGAATCCGGTACAGGGGCAGTACGGTATTGGGCCGCAGGTGTGGGGAACGCTGGTAACGGCGGGGCTGGCGTTGGGATTGGCGGTGCCGTTGGGGCTGGGGGTGGCCATTGGGTTGAGCGAATCTTGGCCTGGCATTTCCCCGGTCTGGCAGGGGGTGGCAGCGGCGACGGTGGAAGTGTTGGCAGCCATTCCCAGCGTGGTTTATGGGCTGTGGGGGATTTTTATCCTGATTCCGGCCCTGCGCACGGCCCAAAAACTGTTCCCCCAGCTTTTGGGTGGGGAGACGATTGGGCCATCGGTGGGGGTTGCCAGTCTGGTGTTGGCCGTGATGATTTTGCCGACGGTAGCGGCGGTGGCCCACAGCAGTTTGTTACAAGTGCCGCAGGAGTACCGTTGGGCCGCGATGGCAGTGGGGGCGACCCGCTGGGAAACGCTCTGGGGCATTGTGCTGCCGGCGGCGCGGGTGGGAATTAGCAGCGGCATTTTGCTGGCTCTGGCGCGGGCGTTAGGGGAAACGATGGCGGTGACCATGTTGATTGGCAATGCCAACCGGGTGAGCACGTCCTTGTGGCAGGCAGGCAGTACGATTGCCAGTTTGTTGGCCAACCAATTTGCCGAAGCCCAGGGGATGCAGGTGGCGGCTCTGATGTATGCGGCGTTGGTGCTTTTGGGGCTAACGCTGGTGGTGCAACTGGCGGCGCGGTTCCTGCTTGGCCATTGATGCGGGGTTAGCGGGGGAGCACCTCAAAGGAGGCCATCACCGCGGTGTAAATCGGGGGGAGAAGGCCCTGCCGAAAGGCCCGTACTGGCCCGGTCAGGCCCAGGGTATAAACCCGTTCGTGGGCATAGACAAACAAAAACCAACGGTGGATGTCCTCCGGGGATTGCCCAGGACGCAGCACCTCCTCTGCGCGAAACCCTTGCCCGCCCCGAATCGGCACAGGGGTTACGTTGGTGTAGAGCGGGTCATCTTGGTACTTTTTCAAGTGCACCGTAAAGGCGGCAGCAGCTCCCACCATCGGTTCCGTGTGGATGTAAATGGTCGTGGGAGTGGGCAAACGCGGCCCCAACCACGCCCCCGCACCGGTTGGCTGAAATTCCACCGGCAACCGCAGGCGATAGCCCTGGACAGCGTCACTATAAACAACCGTTTGGCCGGAAAAGACGCTTTGGCTGACCAACAGCGGCGGCCCCGCAACCAACATTGGCGCCAACACCAGGTCAATCATCAAAAAACTTGGGTCTGAAACCCCGCCCAATGCCTCCGGCACGGCTACGCCTAGCGGCTTTATTTGCTTTAGACATAGAACCTCCACGAACAAAAAGTTAAAAATTTAATGTCTTCTTTTCTTGCATTCTGAGTCAATCTCTTCCCATCTGCCAAACGGTGCAAGCTTAGTCTGTTGTTGGAACTACCTCCTACAAAACTGAGCTTGAATTTTGGATGCTTGACCAAACTGCCTCTTTTTAGCCCTAAACTTAATGTGCCGCCGTAGGGTAGTCGCCTCCCCTGCTTATCAGGTTGCAAACGGTGAAGCTGGCGACGATGAAGCCTCAAAGGTACAACGAACAACAGCCTCTTGTTGTCGGGCTGAAGATGCCCTCCAACGACAGAGTTGGCTAACACCCAAGCATCCACACAGTGGGCTTCAAAGACTTCAGCTGTCTTGTTGCCTGTTTTCTTGAGTCCCAAAGCATCCCGCATTTGCTTCGTTTCCCACCCCGAACGGGTCAACACTTGCCCGATTAGGGCAAGTTGCTGGTAGAACCACTGCTTTCCTACCTCCAGAGGGGAAAAAGAAACATCCCACCGCCGCTTACCCTTCGTCTTGGCTTTGATGTCTTCCACCACAAAGATAGAGATGGGGAACAACTTGCACAGCCAGCTTGCCAGACGAAGTTTCCACTGCCACCTCGCTTTGGTAGAAGGCGGAATACCGCCTTTAGCTCGATTGGCTCTCGGTTGACGGCAGGGGGTTTTGCGATACCGTCGAGTACGGCGCATTCTCTGCCGTTGCTCCACATGGTCTTTTACCCAATTGATGCTCCCTGCCCTAAAGGACAGGGATTCTTGAGCGAGTCCACAAGGGGACCCTCAAAGGCGTGCACAAACCGCCCCTACTGACTCCCTCAAGGCAGAGCCCCAAGGTTGCCGCTACTTTCCTTAAGATGTTCGCCGC
>NZ_JBRCEP010000008.1:0-23138 GCF_053491055.1 Gloeomargarita sp. | reverse complement strand
GTTCTCAATGAAACTTATCACCTTCTTCCGTAAATCCAGACTGTAACACATTCTGATTCTCCTCCTTGATTCTCACCTTCCTCCCCATCTTACACCCTCCTCTCATAAAATGTTGCATTTTCAATAAAAATGACTATAATTTGCAAGTATTGATTGCCTGGTTAACAGAGATGTGGTTGCCAACCATTGGCGCAGGGAAGAAAATTGTTTTAGTTAGATAATGCAAGTTTTCCTCGTTGCCAACTCGTTCGGAAGGTTGTGGCAGCCACTGGGTGTGAATTGATATATCTACCGAAATACTCTCCCGATTTAAATCCGATTGAGCATCAGTGGCATAGAATCAAGCAAAGAGTTAGAAAAACCATGACATCTACAACCCAAAATCTTCATGACCTTATCGATTCAGTCATCTGTTCTATATGCCAACCTTTCCCTGCTTAGCCATAGCATGGAGCAGATAGCGCAGACTTCTCTACTACTGATCAACCCATCCTGCTTCCAAAGTTGGTTTGCTAAGTATTGCTACTGTACCCCTTGATTCTTTAACAGGCTGTAGAGTCAATGTTGGGAACGAAAAAGCAAGGCATTTGATTGCATGCTTTTTTCTCAAGTTAACGCAGTACCGACATGTATTTTTTTGATAAATTGGCCAGAAGCTTTTTGAGTTTTCTCTACTTTGTCTGTACAGTCTTCTGGCTTCAATAAAAGATAAAGATCAACACAACCTAGAATTACGCAGAATGAGCGCCTGGATGAATACCTTTGGAGCCATCCCCGCCCAGCGGCCAAGTTCCCATTGTTGGGTACCCCTAGAAACACAAGGGTTTCGCCCCTATTACCCCCACCTCACAACCCAACCATCCCCCAGGCGTACCTTCTCCTGATATAAATAAAAATGGCTTGTTGCACCCGGAACTCTATGACTCCCGTTGATTTGGCAACCCTCAAACAAGGCATTCGTCGCAGCCAAGAGTATTTACTGTCTTTACAACATCCTGCTGGGTACTGGTGGGCAACCCTGGAATCGAATGTGACGATGACTGCGGAATTGGTGCTTTTGTATTTTATTTGGGGGATTCCTGAGCGGTTGCCTTTGGGCAAAATCAAAACCTATATTCTCAACCAACAGCGGGAACATGGGGGCTGGGAATTATATTACGATGATGGGGGGGATTTGAATTGTACGATTGAAGCCTATATGGCTTTGCGGTTGCTGGGATGTCGCCCTGAGGAACCTTATTTGGAAAAGGCCAAACATTTCATTCTCGCCCGGGGTGGTGTGACCCGCGCCCGCGTTTTTACAAAACTGAATTTGGCCTTGCTGGGTTGCTACAGTTGGCAGGGTTTGCCTACGTTGCCGCCCTGGTTGATGCTCTTGCCCCCCGGTGGATTTTTTAGTATTTACGACATGTCCAGTTGGGCACGCAGCAGCACTGTCCCGCTGATTATTGTCTTTGATAAAAAGCCGGTCTATCCCCAGGGATTTGCTTTGGATGAACTCTATGTCGAATCCCCGGCGGAACGTCGCTACGAATTGCCGCAAAAGGGGGACTGGACGGATGTGTTTGTCTGGGTGGACCGGGTTTTGCAGTGGGCCGATGCTCATCGTTTGACCCCTTGGCGAAATGAGGGGTTGCGCGCGGCGGAAAAATGGATTTTGCAGCGGCAAGAGGAAACCGGGGATTGGGGGGGCATCCAACCGGCGATGGTCAATTCCCTGCTGGCGTTGCGGTGCTTGGGCTATGACCTGGCAGAACCGGCGGTGGTGCGGGGGTTGCAAGCGGTGGAAAAGTTTTGCGTCGAGAGTGAATCGGAATACTGGATGCAGCCCTGTGTGTCGCCGGTGTGGGATACGGCACTGACGGTACGCGCCTTGGCCGATAGCGGTTTGCCGCCGGATCATCCCGCTTTGGTGCGCGCCGGCCAATGGTTGCTTGGCAAGCAGATTCTCCATACCTACGGGGATTGGGCGGTGAAAAATCCGCAGGCACGTCCCGGCGGGTGGGCCTTTGAGTTTGACAACCGCTATTACCCGGATGTGGACGATACGGCGGTGGTGGTGATGGCGCTGGCGCAGATTCGTTTGCCGAATGAAGCGGAGAAACAGCAGGCCATCCGGCGGGCGGTAGATTGGATTGTGTCCATGCAGTGTACAAACGGCGCCTGGGCGGCTTTTGATAAGGACAACCACCAGGAATGGCTCAATTGGCTGCCCTACGGGGATTTGCAGGCGATGATTGACCCTGGTACGGCGGATGTGACGGCGCGGGTGTTGGAGATGGGGCGCTATCCGGGGGTGGAGTTGCCCTTGGCGGCGCGCCAACGGGCAGTGGATTTTTTGTTGCAAGCGCAGGAACCCACAGGGAGTTGGTTTGGCCGGTGGGGGGTGAATTACATCTACGGGACAAGTGGGGTGTTGGCGGCGCTGCAGGGGGAACCGCGGGCGCAAGGGGCGTGTCAGCGGGGCCGCACCTGGCTGGTGGCCCACCAAAATCCCGACGGCGGCTGGGGGGAAACCTGTCGCAGTTACCACGACCCGTCCTTGCAGGGGCAAGGCGTCAGTACGGTGTCGCAAACGGCCTGGGCGGTCTTGGGGTTGCTAACAGGCGGCGAGACGACAGCACCGGCGCTGGAGCGGGGGATTCATTACCTATTGGCGCAGCAAAACGCCGATGGGTCTTGGTCCGAAACCCTGTTTACGGGCACGGGCTTTCCCCGGCACTTTTATCTGCGCTATAACTTGTATTGCCAGCATTTTCCGCTGATGGCGCTGGGACGGTATGAGCGCCAGGTGACCGGGCCAAGGGAGGTAGTCGGGGTGGGGCAAGTCTAGGAGAACCACGTTTTTTCGGCTATACTTTGCGCTAATGGTATGGTGTGTGTAGTGGTGGAAAGGAGTTGAGCGGATGGATCTGCGCCGGGGTGCCCTCGAGTTGCTCAAGGAAACCAGTCGTACATTTTTTATTCCCATTAGCGGCCTGCCTTCAGGTCTGCAAGAAGCGGTGACTTCCGCCTACCTGTGTATGCGGGCGATTGACGAAATTGAGGACCACCCGGATTTAGACAGTGCGACCAAGGTGAAGTTGCTCCGCTCGGTGAGCTTGACGCTGGAGGCGGCGACGGACACGTTTGCGGTGAAGGATTTATCCCTGGCGTTGGCGGTGCATCAGACGCCCTTGCCGGAAGTGACGGTGCGGATTGGCGAATGGGCGCTGTTGGCTCCCCCGACGATTGCGCCCCGGGTGTGGGATGCCACAGCGGCAATGGCGGACCGGATGGCCTACTGGGCCTCGTGCCATTGGCGGATTCAGACCGAAGCGGACCTGGATCGTTACACGTTTGGGGTAGCGGGGGCGGTCGGGCTGCTGCTGTCGGATTTGTGGGCCTGGTACGACGGCACCCAGACCAACCGTTCCTTGGCCATTGGCTTTGGGCGGGGGTTGCAGGCGGTGAACATCCTGCGGAACCATGGGGAGGACCAACGGCGGGGGGTCAACTTTTTCCCGGATGGCTGGGGCAAGGAGGAAATGTATGCCTATGCCCGGCGGAATTTGGCTCTGGCGGATGCCTACAATGCCTCGCTACCGGAGGGGCCAGCCTTGGATTTCTGCCGGATTCCCCTGGCCTTGGCCCATGCAACCCTGGCTGCCCTGGCCCAGGGACAGGCGAAATTGACCCGCAGTGCGGTGATGGAGTTGGTGGCCCAGGTCACAGGCGGTGGGCGCTAGCTTCCGGCGTAACGTCTGTCCATCAGGGTGCGGCCATCGGGCATCCGGGTACCCACCAATTTCGCACCGGTGAGATTGGCGCGGCTGATATTGGCACGGCTGAGGTCGGCTTCGGTTAAATCCGCATACCAGAGGTTGGCCTGACTCAAATTAGCGCCCACCAAATTGGCCCGTTTGAGATTGGCGCGGCTCAAATTGGCGCCGGTAAAATTCGCCCCATCAAACGTGCCCCAACTCAAATCTGCCCGGTTAAACGTGCATTGCCCAAACGAGCAGTTTTTGGCATTCACCCGGCTGAGAATGGCCCCTGTCAAATTGGCCTGGTCCAAACGGGCTTCCTCTAGGACTGCCCGGGTCAAATCCGCCTGGGTCAAATTGGCGCGCACCAGGATGGCCCGTTTCAAATTGGTACTAATCGGCACGGCGGCGCCCACCAGATTGTTGACCGCCTGTCCCCCCAATTTCATACAGCCGAAATTGGCCCCGCTTAAATCTGCTTCAGTCAAGTCCGCTTCGATCAAATTCGCCCCGGCAAAATTGGCATTTTTGAGAATGGCGCCGACCATTTTGCTCCGCCGCAACACCGCCCGACTCAAATCCGCATCCTGCAAAATGATTTCGTTGAGCACCGCATCAATCAGGGAGACCTGAATCAGCTTGACACCGGTAAAATCGCGCATCCCTTTTTGGTAGCGCCGCAGGAGTTCCTCGGCATAGGTTTCCAGAGGAATGTCCACCTGGTCGCTGGTCAGATGTAACGCACTCCCGGATTGGTACACGCCGTCTACAATTTTGGGGGTTGCCCTGGGCGGGGGCGGGGCAGAAACCCCTTCGGTGGGAGTCGCCAGACTAAACACCTCCATCCACTCCGGGAACAACTCCCCCGTGCGGAGGGCACAGACTTTGACCGTGTGAATGGTCGGCACTTCCAAACGGACCAACCCCTGGCGAATAATCTGCAGACATTGCCGCTGGTCTGGGGCCTGTGCCCCGGTGAGCACCACCTCCAAACAGCCTTGCCGTAATTGCGCCTGTGCCGTTACCCCCTGGGGCTTGAGCGCTTGGGTCATCAGGGCGGCAATAGCCTCGGTATGGCCCTGCTTAGCCAGGTGCAGGAGTTGGGCAACATCCATGCTGAAAAAGCTCCCCTGGGCTATCCCCGCTCAACGTCTCGACCATCCATGAGAACAACCGCAAAAATACGCAAACCATACCCCCCCTGTTATTTTACACAAGGTTTTTCTTCGAGGGATACCAAGACAAGGGTCGGTTCTGCCCCAGCTCAACCGGTAAATCCCAAACAGGGTGTTTGCCCGCACCAAGACAATGGTTTCTTGTTTTTTTGTCACGAGAATTGGCGCGGTTCATGGGAGCCTTTGCGGGGGCTGGCAGGGAACTTGCCGGTTGGCGAGAGCATCGTAAGGGAGGGGCATATTTTTAGCAACAACACCTTTGCCCCCTGGGAAATGGCGGGGAAATCCGTTAAGGTAACTCTAGCGGCATCCCGGTGGGGAACTGCTCCATGAGGTCCAAATAGGGTGCGGTGCATGGAATCGGGGTTCACGCAGTTGGCAAAAGCCATGTCACGGTTGGAGCGCCTCCGGCTTGCCCCGTCAGGGTGGTGGGCAGCAACGGTGGTGCTGGGTGCGGGCGTGGGGGTGTGGGTCGGCGGGTGTTGGTGGGTGCGGGAACACTTGGCCCCCGTCATTTCCCAGGAATTGAGCCGCGTGCTGAACCGGCCGGTGACCCTAGGCACAGTCGAGCGGTTGGGCTGGACGGGGGTACGCTTCGGGGCTTCGACCATCCCGGCAACGGCAACCGACCCCGATTACGTGCAGGTGCAGGGGATTGAGGTGCAGTTCCATCCCTGGCAGTTGCTCTGGAAACGGCAGTTGGACCTGCAGGTGCGTCTGTGGCAACCGCAGGCAGTCTTCCATCAGTCGCCGGATCGCCGCTGGTTGCGGATGCGGCTGCTTGGGGCCGACCCTGCCCCTGGTTCCCCCATCAAGGTGCAGGTGACGCAGGTGGCTCTGCAGGGTGGCCGTGTGACCTTGGTGCCCTGGGGGAGCCGCCGTGCCCAGACCTACGACCAGATGCAAGCGCAGGTGCGACCGGGAACGGCACAGATAGAATTTACTGCCCAAGCGCAAACGCCCGGCGGGGGGGCGGTACGGTTGGCGGGGACATGGGATGGGGAAACCCAGGTGCTCCAAGCCCGCATCCAACCCCAGGGGATGGCGCTGGCGCCGATAGGGGAATTGGTCGCCGGGCAGGGCGCTATCCCTGTTCAGGTGCAACAAGGCCAGGTGCGCGGGGATGTGCAGGTGGTGTGGCGACCGGGGGCTTGGCCGCAGGTGACGGGGCCGCTGCAGGTGCAGGGATTGGTGGTGCGTTCTCCCCGCTGGGGTAAGGTGCAACCGCAGGTGCAGGCCGAATTGCATGTCACCCCCCAGGAGGTGCGGGTCACTCAGGGACAAGTGCGGCTGGCCGGGGTAACGGCGGCGGTCACGGGCAGGGTGCATTTCCAGCGGGGGTATGACCTTGCGGTGCAGGTGCCCGCGGTGGCGATGGCGCAGGTGCTCCCGCTCTGGGGGCAATCCGCCTTGGGGCAGGGGCGGGTGCGCTCGGAATGGGTCGTGCAGGGTGCGGTCGCACAACCTACCCTCCGGGGGCGGTTGGCGACAGTCGGGCCGGTGCGGCTGCCGCAAACGACGGTGGAACGGGCGCAGGCGGAGGTGGTGGTGGCCGCTGGGGGGGTGGTCATTCCCCGTTTCCAGGTGCAATTGCCGGGGGTGCAGGTGCAGGGGACAGGACGGTTGGATGCCCGGCAGCGGTTGGCGCTACAGTTCCAGGGACAGGCGCAGGCGGAGCGGTTGCTTCCTGCGGGACTGCCGGTGCGGGTGGGGACGGTGACCTTTCAGGGGGCATTGGCAGGGACGCTTCGCCAACCCCAGGTGCAGGTGGACGTGCAGGCCCCCCAAGCCCCGATTCCCTTGCGGGCACAGGCGCAATGGCAGGGGGAACAGGTGCGATTTCGGGCAAGCGGCCCCCAGGTGCAGGCAGCAGGCAAGGTGAACACCCGCACGTTGGCAACCGATATACAGGTGCAGGTGCGTCAGTACGATGTGCGCCGTCTGCCGGTGTCGTTGCCGGTGGCGCTGCGGGGGGAAGTGGATTTTCAGGGCCAGTGGCGCGGGACGCTGCACCAGCCGGAACTCAGCGGGGAGGTGGGGGTGACGGCGCTGCGGGTAAGCCATTGGCAGTTTGAACCCCACCTGCGGGGTACGGTGCGGTTTACGCCTACAACCGGGGTGCGTTTGGCGGTGCAGGGGGTGCAAGACCAGGTGGCTATCTGGTGGCGTACAGGTCAGGTGCCCCAATCCGTGACGGTGCGCCGGGGGCAGGCGTTGATCCAAGGCCAGGGGCGGGACGGCCAGTTGGCGCTGCAGTTCCAGCGTATTCCCCTGGCGTTGTTCAGCGGCGGTTTGCTCCAGGGAGAGTTACAGGGGGCGGCCTTGTGGCATCCCCAGCAGCAGCGTGCCCTTGGCCAGGTGCAGGTGACGCAGGCCCGCTTGGGGAATCTGGTGGCGACCCGGTTGGGGGGGCAATTCCAGTGGCGCAACCAGGAATTGACCCTACAGCAGGGGGAATTGCATCAACCGCACAGCCGCTATACCTTTAGCGCGCAGGCGCAGTTCCGTCCCCATCTGCAATGGCAGGCCCAGGTACAGGCGGTGGCGGCGGCAATTCAGGACCTGGTTCCCGCCCTGATGACCGGCCCACAACCGGGCGCCGAAGCGCTGGCGGTGACCCCAACAGGCGCACCCAACTTGCCCTTGGGGGAACAATTGGCCTATTTCCAGCAGGTGCAGGCGCGGGTGCAGCAGTACCTGGCCAGCCAACAAAAAGCCTTGGGCCTACCGGATGTGCAGGAATTGCGGGGGCACTGGCAGGGGCAGGCTACCCTCTGGGGCAACCACCGGGGGGAATTGACCGCGGAATTTGACCTGCGGGGACGTGATTGGGTCTGGGGACCCTACCAGGCGGAGCGGCTGACGCTCCAGGGGCGCTATGAGGGCACCCTCCAGGGTGGGCGCTGGACCTTGCAGCCGTTGCAATTGGTGCAGGGGGCCAGCCAAATCCTGTTTACGGGGATGCTCGGTGGCGCGCAACAGAGCGGGCAACTCCTGCTTACCCGAATTCCCGCTGATTACCTCACCCAATGGTTGCCCTTACCGGGGGTGCTAACCGGGTTTGTCAGCGGCACAGCCACCCTGGCAGGGAGTCAGGCCAATCCCCAGGCCAAAGGTGAACTACGGATTCAAGACGGCAGTTGGCAACAGACGCCAATCCAAGTGGCGCAGACCAGCTTTCACTACGCCCAGGGCCGGTTGGATTTTGGGGCCGAACTGTTGGTGAGCGACCAAACCAGCGGGGTGGAGCCAGTGCGGGCGGTGGGCAGTCTGCCGTTGGCCATGCCGTTTCGTAGGGTGAAAGCGGCGGACGACCGGATTCGTCTCAGCCTCCAGGTGCAAGATAGCGGCCTGAGCCTGATCAACAGCCTCAACTCCTGGGTGCGCTGGCAAGGGGGCGGCGGCATGGTGCAGGTGGATGTGGGGGGCACCTGGCGAGAACCCCGCTTGAGCGGTTTGGCGCGCTTCCAAGGAGCCAAAATTGCCTTGGCGGGGGTGGCCGATAGCCTCGAAGACCTGACCGGAGAGATTCGGTTTTTGGACGACCGCTTGGCGGCCCAGGAATTGCGCGCGCAACTCAACGGCGGTAGACTGACCCTGACGGGGGTGTTACCCCTGAGCCGTCCTTTGCCTGCCAACGACCCGGCCTCGCAACAGCCCCTTACCCTGGCCTTGTTGCCCGCCCGCATCGTGCAGAAAGACGTCTATCGCGGCCAAGCCAGCGCCAGGGTCACCATTACGGGTACGGCTCAAGCGCCGGTGGTGGGCGGAGATATTCACCTGAGCCAGGGGCAGCTTATCCTGTCAGAGCGGTGGTTGCGGGGAGCAGCCGATGCCATTGCCAATAGCGAAACCACGCCCACATCCCAGGGCAACGGGAAATCTGCCCGGTTGCGGGACTTGAAGATTCAGTTGGGCCAAGGTGTGCAGGTGGTGTTGCCGCCCAACGTCAACATCACAGCCCGGGGCACCCTTGCCCTCAATGGGGCGTTCCACCGGCCCCAACCCAGCGGCGCCTTCACCCTCGACCGGGGCGAGGTGAACCTCTTTCTCACCCGGTTTCGCCTGGACCGCACCTACCCCAATCGGGTGGTGTTTGACCCCCGCAACGGCTTTGACCCGGAGTTGGATTTGCGCCTAACGACCACCGTCACCCAAGGGGCCAACCAACTGGAAGGAACCATCCTGCAACGGCAGGGCAAGTTTCCCAACGAGGTGCCGATTACCTTAGCAGAACGGGTGCAGGGGTTGGAGGCGGTACGGATTCAGGCCAGCCTTACCGGGCGGGCCAGCCGTTTGCCCAACGGGTTGGAACTCAGCAGTAGCCCCACCCGCACCCAGGAACAAATTATTGCCCTGCTGGGGGGATTTGCCAACCATTCCAGCCCTGAATCCACCCAATTATTCCTCACCAACCTAGCTGGTCAAACCCTGCTCAACCAAATTTCCCGTTCCCACGAAACCGATTTTGGCGGTCTTTCCTGGCGGTTTTTCCCCACCGTATTACCAGCCCTACCAGATAACCGCAATGTCCAGCAGTCTGCCTTGGCTTTGGGGGGCGAAGTGCGTTTGGATATTCACCGGTTTTCGGCCTCATTTCTGCAAATGTTTACCAGTTTTGGAGATTCTGTCAGCGACCCCAATTTATCCCAGTTGACCCTCGCCTACCGGATCAACAATGAATTGCGCCTGCGGGCGGTGGGTTCCTCGGATCGGGACAACCGCTTGATTATCGAATACAACAAACAGTTCTAAGCAAACAATAGGGTTACTCAGATGTACAAGCGGAAGCAAAACCGGCAGATGTTGGGAAATGCCTAATTCTCTAAAAAATTCTCTCAATAAATCAATAAAAATTTTGGCTTACTGTGGCGGGCAATTGCTCTATAGTCATCCGCTGCAATTCCAGAACGGAAATGGCCTCCGTCCAAGAGCAGGACTCCCGTAACTTCGAGTTCCGTGCTCATTGAGGATTGCTCTTGTTAAGGGGACAAACACGTTGATTGCTTCTGAAAATACGGCTTTGCCCCGCCAGCTATCCGCATAACGGACCGACAGCAAACCCAGTTTGAATTTGACATTTGTGGCATCGCCATTCGCAGCAGTTTGTTTGCGCTCCTGCCCCCAAGAAAAACCCCCCTAGGTGGGGGGGCAGCCGAAGTGTTACGTTTTGTTTGGCGATTTGGGGAATTAGTAGTCAAAATCCCCGCCGCTGGGCGTTGAAGGACTCTTTTCCTTGGGTTCCGGCTTATCCACCACGATACATTCGGTGGTCAACACCATCCCCGCAATGGAAGCCGCATTTTGCAACGCCGAACGGGTCACCTTGGCCGGGTCCACGATCCCCGCTTCGATCATGTTGCGGAAGGTGCCTTGAGCCGCATCATAACCCACATCAAAGGGTTTGTCCTTCACTTGGTCGGCAATCACCGCCCCGTTGACCCCGGCGTTTTCGGCAATCCGCATCAGGGGAGCAGTCAGGGCGCGGCTGACGATCAAGGCCCCGGTCAACTCTTCGTTGTTCAGGTGCTCTTTCGCCCAGGCTTCCAGTTCAGGCGCCAAGTGCGCCAGGGTCGTACCACCCCCAGGAACAATCCCTTCTTCCACCGCCGCTTTGGTGGCGTTGATGGCATCTTCCAGCCGCAACTTCTTATCCTTCATTTCGGTTTCCGTCGCGGCCCCGACTTTGATCACCGCCACCCCGCCAGCCAATTTCGCCAGGCGCTCTTGCAGTTTTTCCTTGTCGTAGGTGGAATCGGTTTCCTCGATTTGCTTGCGGATTTGTTCGCACCGGGCCTTCACCGCCGCTTCGTTCCCTTCGGCAATGATGGTGGTGTGGTCCTTGGTGATGGTCACCCGCCGGGCCTTACCCAGCATATCCATCCGCACGCTGTCGAGCTTGGAACCGGTTTCTTCGGAAATCACTTGCCCACCGGTGAGGATGGCAATGTCTTGCAACATGGCCTTGCGCCGGTCGCCAAACCCAGGCGCTTTCACCGCGGCCACGTTCAACACGCCCCGCAGTTTGTTCACCACCAGGGTCGCCAAGGCTTCTTTTTCAATGTCCTCGGCAATGATCAGCAAGGGTTTGCCCGCCCGCGCCACTTGCTCGAGCACCGGCACCAAATCCTGCACCAGGGTAATCTTCTTGTCGGTGATCAACACCAGGGCGTCTTCTTGCACCGTTTCCATCCGTTCGGGGTCGGTGGCAAAGTAGGGGGAAATATACCCCTTGTCAAAGCGCATCCCCTCGGTGACTTCCAATTCCGTAGTGGTGGATTTGCCTTCTTCCAGGGAAATCACCCCTTCCTTGCCCACCTTGTCCATCGCATCGGCGATCATCTTACCGACTTCTTCGTCGTTCCCCGCCGAGATGGCCGCTACCTGGGCAATGGCTTTGGAATCTTCCACAGGCCGGGCATGGGCCGCAATTTTTTCGACCACAAAATGGGTGGCCTTGTCAATCCCCCGCTTCAAGGCAATTGGGTTGGCCCCAGCCGCCACGTTGCGCAAACCTTCTTTGACCATCGCATGGGCCAGTACGGTTGCGGTCGTGGTCCCGTCCCCGGCCACATCGTTGGTCTTGGAAGCAGCTTGGCGGATCAACGCCACCCCCGTATTTTCCACGTGGTCTTCCAATTCAATTTCCTTGGCAATGGTTACCCCGTCATTGATAATCTGGGGCGCACCGAATTTCTTTTCCAATACCACGTTCCGCCCCTTGGGCCCCAGGGTGACGGCCACCGATTCCGCCAGAATGTCCATCCCCCGCTCCAGGGCGCGGCGCGCATCTTCGTGATAGAGAATCTTTTTCGCCATAAGTTAGGAACCTCCTTCAGGTTATTTCACCGTTGCCAGAATGTCTTTTTCTGCCAGCAATACGTACTCTTCACTGCCGATTTTGAGTTCCGTCCCGGCGTACTTGGAATACAGCACCCTATCGCCCACTTTGACGTCCATCGGTTGCCGCTTCCCGTCATCATCCCGCTTGCCCGGCCCCACAGCCACTACTTCCCCAATTTGGGGTTTTTCCTTGGCCGTGTCCGGTAGCAGAATGCCGCCAGCGGTTTTTTCTTCTGATTGACTCACTTTCACCAGTACTCGGTCCCCCAAGGGGGTCACAGTCGATACATTCAGGGTGATGGTCGCCATAGATTACGCTCCCAATGTGATGGAATTGCAGCTCCGAGTGACCAATCAGACCCACCTGCGGTCTGAATTAGCACTCTCAACCTTCGACTGCTAATATAGCCCAGCCGCGTAGGGGGCAAGGGTACGGGTTCCCGAACTGGGGGATTTGTAACCGGGAGTAAAGTTTTGTGGGGAAGTGTTGCAAAGTGGGGGGAGGGCAGGGGCGCCGGGTTTAAGATGGGGGCGGTTGCGTGGAGTGTATGGTATGCATCCCTGGTTTTTGGCGGTACCGACGACGGTTCCTTGGTCTCCGGGTGTGGCTTTGGTGATGGTGGGCTGTAATTTGTTTGCGGTGGCGATTGGGTACTACGCCATCCAGGGCAAGGGGGTGGGGCCGGCGTTGCCCCTGCCGGAATTATTTAAGGGGTTTGGCGTCCCGGAGTTGCTGGCGACGGCGTCCTTTGGGCACCTGTTGGGGACGGGCATGGTGCTGGGGCTGGCGAATTCAGGACTGCTCTAAGGGGACATCTATCGAGCGAGTCAACGTCGTTGCTGCGGCAGGCAACCGTTCCCGCTACAGGGTTTCATTACCTGAAGCGGTGCACTGGGGTGTTTGCCCAAGCTAAAGCTTTTTCCGTTTGGTGGTGATATTGTTATTTATTATAATATAAATACTCGTTGCCTAATTTTTTTGAATTACTGGATTCAGCCGAAAGCATACTAAAGGTTGTGCCCATAGATAAATTGCACACAGGTAGTGCGACATGGCTAGTGTCGGGTTTCCGCAATCCTTAGAGGCCTTTTTAGAAAACCCTCCCGAACGGTCTGAGTGGGTTGATGACCAATTGATTGCGATACCGGAAATGACTGCAAAAACAGGACGCATTCAGGCCAGATTGGCGTATCACTGGCGAAGCTACATGATTTCTAGTGGGCAAGGGGGGGAAGTTTACACAGAAACAGCTTGTCGCACAGTGGAACGAGTACGTTGTCCTGATGTAGCGTACCTGCCCCCAGCGATGGTGCAACAGTTTGGGGATTTCAAGGTACTGCCCCAGAGTTTTCCACTGCTTGGCGAAATTGTTTCTCCTGGGGATGCGGCTGAAGATATTTTTGGCAAGGTCAAAGAGTACCTAGAATCCCATGCCCAAGAAATTTGGCTGATTTTTCCTGAAAGTCGCTGGTTGCTGATTGTGACGGCAGAGGTTCAGCAATTGCTGTCAGAAACCCAAAACGCCGCAACCCTTAAGGTTTTGCCGGGATTTAGCATTCCGGTTGCTGAGTTAATTGCTTGAACGCGATACTTGCTTGATATTTGATATAGCTAGGTAGGTTAAGGTTGTCGCCTTAAGATTCATGGCTACGCCATTGTGGGGTTACGCCCAGCGACCCATAGCATGTCAACCTTTGTATGCTTAGCTATATGCGTTAAGGACGAGAAAGCTAGCTAGCTCTGGATTAGTTGCATAACCTCGTACGTGAGGTTCAAGGCGTTGCCAAGGGAAAGCATTTCCCATAGGGGTAGTCATAGGATACAGTTGACCCCCCTTGCCGTAGGTTAATCATGCCGCCAGTTTGTGTAGCCTGTGTGCAGCAGATAGCTGTGCCTGGGGAATGGAGATTGAAAATAATCTCTCAGGGAGCAGCTTGGAAAATGATTTCCGTAATTCTTGTGGTTGTGTTGCCTTATCAGAACACACAACGCTAACCCCCCACTTCCCAGGCCGGATGCAACAGCAACGCCTCCAGCACCCGCACCCCCCGCTTTTGGTCCGATAGCGGTAAATGCCCCGCCGGTGCGCTCACATCCCAGGTGAACCCCTGGGGATAGCGCGGCCATGTCCCATCC
Source organism: Gloeomargarita sp. (assembly GCF_053491055.1). Lineage (NCBI taxonomy): Bacteria > Bacillati > Cyanobacteriota > Cyanophyceae > Gloeomargaritales > Gloeomargaritaceae > Gloeomargarita > Gloeomargarita sp. The sequence continues at coordinate 9,237 of NZ_JBRCEP010000008.1, read as the reverse complement.
ACATACCAGCCAATCGCCCGCCAAAATTTCTCCCAGTTGCGCCCGCACCCCAGCCAAATCCGCCGCTGCACCCGAAAGCCAAATTGCCCCAGGGAATGCACCCGCCACAGATGGTCAATCGTTTGCAAATCCAGAACCGGAATTTTGCGCACCTCGCTAAAGTACAGCCAACCCCGCCGCTGTGCCCCCGCCAACCGGCACAACTGCTGACGTGTCCATTGGTCCGCCGCCTGCCACTGCTCCGACAATATGTGCAAGAGTAGGGGCCTGTAATCCTGAGACTGTTCAGACAAAAGCGGTACAACACCCTGGGGAAATGCCTCCCTAGCCGCCGCTGCCAACTCTGGCAACTCCGACCGCCACAGCAACTCGTAAATTCGCCCATCCAACACCTGGGGAAACTGGGGAGACTGGGCCCGTTGTTGCAAATAATCGAGCAATTGCCGCCCTGCCTGTACCCCCCCCTGGAGCCATTCCGCCAGCCAAAGCCATTGTTGTTTGGGCGGCAGAGATTCCAGCGCCGAGAAATCAACTACGTTTCTCATCGACTGGCGGCCACAGCGTAGGGTGTCACCGGGTTGACTGTAAATACATCGTCTGCATAGATTTCACAGGAATTGTTGGGGCTTTCCACCAATTTCACCTTGTGCAATTCAGCCCCCAACCGCCGCACCGGTTCGTGCAACACCTGCATAATGTACAGGGCAATATGTTCTGCCGTCGGCACCACCTCGAAAAAGTAGGGAATGTCCTCATTCAAAAAGGTATGGTCTAATGGCTCGACCACCTCCCGTTCCAAAACCCTTTGTAGGGCGACCAAATCCACCACCATACCGGTTACCGGGTCAATTTCCCCGCGCACCGTCACCTCCAAGTGGTAGTTGTGCCCATGGCCGTGGGGACGGGCACATTTGCCATAGGTGGCGTGGTTTTCCGCCTCCGAAAAGTCCGTCCGGGCAAGCCGGTGGGCGGCGCTGAAATGGGTTCCAACCGTCAAATAGGCGTTCATAGCATCTCCTTGGTATTCAGCCCAAAGTTGCGGGTGTTCGTACAACTGAATGCGCGCCAGGGGCAAATGGGGACGCAGACGGTGCCAAATGGTATAGGCCACAAATTCGGTCGTGGGCAAAGTCTGGGTAAATTCCGGCCAAACCTGATTCAAAAAACTGTTATCCAGATGGTCGGTCACCTCCCGGCGAATCACGTGTTTGACCTCGGAAAGATTCAAAACCATGCCGCAGTCATCAATTTCTCCCACCATCGCCACATACAAAACGTAGTTGTGGCCGTGACCGGGAAACAGACTGCCTTTGCCAAAGCGCCGGAAATTTTCCTCTGCCGACCACTGGGGGACATAATAGCGATGACTGGCTGCAAACTCCGCCCGCCGGTTAATCACGCAACGCATAACCACGGCTCACCAAATCCTTTTTGATTGTACCGATTGACCGCCCAACCTGCCAGGTGCGCTTGCCGGAACTCCGCAAAATTGCCTAAAGTAGTACCGATGTGCGGAGGTGTCGGTGTGAATTGGCTGGCTTTGGGGGCAACCGCCTGTGGTTCGGTCGTCCTCACAGAAATCCTGCGGGATACCTATCATGCCCTGTGCCACCACATTCCCGCCCTGGAGCGCTGGCACAATCGCCATCACGCCGCCTACCGTCGGGACCTGTCTGTGGTTTCCCTGGCTGCCTTTCGCCGCTCCCAACTGTACCATGACATTACAGAATCAACCATTCTACTGGTCATTTTGCTCATCATTGCCCTACTTACCGGGGCGTTGGGAGTCTGGGTGGGGGTGGTTTACGCCGGTTTATTTTTGGCCGGAGCGACCCGTCGGTATGTGTGGGCCGTAACGGATACGGACTACAACCATCAGCCGGGGCCGTTGCGGGAACCCCCGACGGCCTGGTGGGTAAATCGCACGTATCACTGGCGGCATCATTTTGACAACGTGCACGCCTACTACAGCGGCGTGTTTCCCCTGGTGGACAAGGTGTTGGGCACGGGGTTGTCGTTGCAAGGGAAGAAGGTGGGGGTCACAGGGGCCGGTGGGGCCTTGGGGCAGGCGCTGTGTGCGGAATTGCAGCGGGCGGGGGCGCAGGTGACCGCTCTGACCACGCATCCCGAATGCTTGGCGGCAGCGTCGCAACTGCAGGTGGTGGGTTGGGCCATCGGGCGGGAAGCGGAATTGGCGCCCCTGTTGGCAACCCTCGATATTTTGGTGATTAATCACGGGGTGAATGTGTACCGTCGGCGGGATTTTGCGGCGATCGAAACGGCGCTATCGGTCAATACCTTGTCGGTGCTGAAACTGATGGAACTCTTTATGAATACGGTCACCGGGCCAGAGGCCAAAGCCACGAAGGAATTGTGGGTCAATACCTCGGAAGCGGAAGTTTCGCCGGCATTGAGTCCCCTTTATGAACTGAGCAAACGGTTGATCGGCAATCTCGTCACCCTGAAACGCCTGGATAATGTCTGCGTGATTCGTAAGTTGATTTTGGGGCCGTTTAAGAGCCAACTAAATCCCTACGGGGTCATGTCGCCGCAATGGGTCGCCAAGGGAATTATTGCCCTTGCCAAACGGGATTTCCGCAACATTATCATTACGGTTAATCCCTTGACCTACATCTTTTTCCCGCTCAAAGAATTCACTACTTCTCTGTACTATCGTTGCTGTAGTCGGGGGGAACGGCCTGACCTGACGCTCCTTGGTTAGGCAATGGGGCTGGCGTTCCCCCTTTGGTGCCACCGGGCAGATTCGGAGCTTTAGTCAGATCGAGTAATTGAGGGGAAAGGAGCGGGCTTCGCGGGGCCGGACATAGACCTGTTGGTAGGGCTGCAATTGCAATTCCAACGACCGCTCCCGCGTCACTTGGGCGGTGAGGGTTTGGCCGTCGTCGAGGACGAGTTCTAGGCGAATGTCGCGCCCCAGATGAAGCATCCGTTGAATGCGCGCCGGGGTGTGGGCTTCCTGGGGGTCGGTACTGATGACAATGTCGTGGGGGCGTAAAAACGCCTGGCCATGCTGTACGGCCATCCCCTGGCGCTGGAGCAGTCGCGCATCCCCAGGTAGGACATTCACCGGGCCGACAAAACTCATCACAAAGGGGGTGGCAGGATGGTCGTAAATTTCTGCCGGCGTGCCCACCTGTTCCACCCGCCCCTGGTGAATGACCACAATCTGGTCGGCAAGTTCCATCGCCTCTTCCTGGTCGTGGGTGACAAACACGGTGGTGACGTGCATTTCATCGTGCAGGCGGCGCAACCAACGGCGTAATTCCTGGCGCACCCGCGCATCCAACGCGCCAAAGGGTTCATCCAACAGCAATACCTGTGGTTCCACCGCTAACGCCCGGGCCAGGGCCACCCGCTGGCGCTGTCCCCCAGAAAGTTGGGCTGGATAGCGGTCCCCCAACCCCTGCAATTGCACCAGTTCCAGCAGGGTATCTACCCTTTGTTGGATGCGTTTGCGGGGCACGTTGCGCACCTCCAACCCAAAGGCCACGTTCTGGCGCACGGTCATGTGTTTGAACAACGCATAGTGTTGAAACACAAAACCAATGTTCCGGTCCTGCACCTGCCGATGGGTGGCATCTTGACCGGTCAGCCAAATTTTGCCCGTATCCGGGGTTTCTAGCCCGGCAATCAACCGCAACAGGGTGGACTTTCCCGACCCCGATGGCCCAAGTAACGCCACCAGGGAACCCTGGGGAATTTCTAAACTGACATTGTCCACCGCCTGGAACGTACCAAAGCGTTTGGAAACCCCTTCGACCACGATGGCCACCTGTCCACCTCCCTAGCCTGTCTTGCCTGCTCAAACCGACCAATCCGGGGGCGATGCCGCTTCCCACACCTGCAACCCCTGTTGCCGCAAATAGGCCAACCCCTGGGCGATCTGCGTCGGGGTGCCCTGCACTTCCAGGTCAAACCAACCGTCCCCTGCGCGGTCCGGGCTGAGCAACCCCCCTCGCAGGTTCACCACCAACCCATGCCTGGACACCAGCCCGGAAATAATCGGCACATCACAAGTCTCTTTGGGAATCCGCACATGGATATGACTGCGCTGCATTCCCCCTTCGGTCGGCGCCGACACGGGCGTAGGCGCCACCACCCCCGGCACCGGCGTCATGGGCGACTGGGCCACCAACTCCCAAGCCCGCGCCCGCATGGCCTCGATACAGGCCGACAACGCCGCCGCCGTCCCGTACAGCTCCAAATCCAGCCACGCCTCCGCCTGGTTTTGGGGGTCAAACAAAGCCGCCTGGATGTTCACCGTCACCCCGTAGCGGGTAATCAACTGGGACAGAACCGGTTCCCCCTGGCCGCCCCCCGGTACCCGCACCCGCACCGTCACGCGATTGGTTTCTGCCATGCACTGCCCTCCCTTGGGCTGTACCAGCTTCATTATCAACCTCAACGCCACACCAAATAGCGCAACCCCAAAACCAACAAAAAAACCCCGTACAGTTTTTTCATCAATTCGCTGCTGACATAGGGTTGATTGGCCAACAGCGCCCCCAGCCCATTCCCCAACAACAGCCCCAGCACCATGACCACCGCATAAGAGAGCTGCAAATGACCGCTGCGATGATAGACCCAGGCCCCCACCAACCCGATCGGCAACACCTGCGCCGCCAAAGAAGTTCCCGTCGCCACCTTCTGGTCTAACCCCAACCACAACACCAGCGCAGGCACCATAATCGCCCCGCCGCCAATGCCAAACATCCCCCCGGCCAAACCGGCGACAAACCCCACCGTCAACAACGGCCCCCACAACGGCGTCACGGCCACTCCCAAACCACCAACCCTTTCCATTCTACAGTAAATTGGTCGGATTAGCGTTAATTGCCCCCTCTGGCGCTCGTATCGCCTGGCAAGCGTTTGACCATCGCTTTGGGGGAATGCTAAGCTGGGAATAATACCCGCATGGGGTGAAAGTGACATCACCGGCCAGCAAGAAGATTGCCGCGTTGCAGGGGAGACGTGACCAGGGGACGTATCTCTTTGGATTATGGCTTGATTGGCAACGGGCGGATTTGCGCCTTGGTTTCACCGGTAGGCAGCATTGATTATCTCTGTATGCCTACTTTTGAAGGTGCATTTGTTTTCGACCGTTTGCTGGATCAGGAACGTGGCAGTTATTTTGCCATTGAACCCGTCAATGCCGAACTGTACACCATTCGGCAAACCTACGAAAAAAACAGCAATGTTTTGTTGACCATTTTTGAGTCCCATTTTGCCGCCTTTGTGATTCACGATTTCATGCCTCGTTGGGAGGTATGGGATGGCAGTCGTTCTTACACGCCCCCGGAATTGTACCGCTATATTGAAGTGCGTTTTGGGGAGCCGGAAATTGTCATTCATTACCACCCCAGACCCGGATACAAACCGGAGTTTGCCCCCTGTGTGTTGGTGAATGAAACGACAATCGAATCCCCCCACCAAGACAACAGCCTATATTTAGTGACCAACTTATCGCCGGTACAAATTATTGCCAAAGAACCCATTCGGCTCAAGGGGGATGCGTTTTTGGGTCTGTCTTATTACCAACCGATTCGGGAGCAGGCCATTACCACGGTTCGCGACAAATTGATACGGACGAATCACTACTGGCAACGCTGGGTGAAACATTGCTATTTGCCGGATGAATATCAAAAGCCCATTATTCGTTCGGCCTTAACCCTCAAACAGCTTATCTATGAGCCAACCGGGGCGATCATTGCCGCACCGACGACCAGCTTGCCGGAAATTGTGGGTGGTGTGCGCAACTGGGACTACCGTTACTGTTGGATTCGGGATTCCTTTTTTACAGTGAATGCCCTGTTGAAACTATCCAAATTTGAAGAGACGGAAAATTTTGTGGCCTATTTGTCCAAAATTGTTTTGGCGCATCGGGGCTATTTGAAACCGCTTTATACAATTGAAGGTCATGATGTGCCCACGGTGCAGTATTTGGATTATTTAGCTGGGTTTCATGGGAGTCGCCCGGTTCGCATTGGCAATGATGCTACCCTGCACCATCAAACGGATGTGTATGGGGAAGCATTGTTGAGTATGTATCCGGTATTTGTGGATGAACGGGTGGTGTGTCCCAACTGTGATTTGCTGTGGACCTGTGTGGAACAATTGGTGGAACTAGCCATCGAAAAATTCCCGGAAAAAGACAACGGCATTTGGGAAATTGGCAACCGGCCTGACCATTATACGTTTTCTAAATTGATGTGTTGGGTGGCGGTGGATCGGGGGTGCAAAATTGCTTACAAGCTCAAACGGCAAAGTCTCTACCGCCGCTGGAATCAAAAGCGGAAATTGATGCGGGAGATGATTCTGGGTTCGGCTTGGAATAACGAGCGCCAAGCCTTTACCCAGGCCTATGGTAAACCGGATTTGGATGCCAGCAATCTGCTTATGCCCATTTTGGGAATTATTGAGCCGAAAGACCCGCGGATGTTGGCGACGATTCAACGTTGCGAAGAGGAATTGATGGTGGACGGGTTTATGTTCCGCTATACCAACTCCGATGAGTTGGGCTTACCCGAAAATGCCTTTACCATTTGTACATTTTGGTTCATTGATGCCCTCACCCTTTCTGGTCAAAAACGCAAGGCCAGAAACTATTTTGAACACATTCTCTCCTTTGGCAACCACTTGGGTTTGTTCTCCGAGGATATTAACCAAAAAACTGGCGAGTTGACGGGGAATTTTCCCCAAGCCTATACCCATGTGGCGATTATCAATTCAGCCATGTTGCTGGCCCAAAACTAAACAACCGAGGAGGTTGCCATGACCCAAGAAAATCACTCAGATTCCACCATAAAACCGGTGATGGCATCTGAGCACGGGGGCCGGCTGGTGATTGTTTCCAACCGGGAACCCTACACGATCCAAACCTGTGGCAATGAAGTGCGGATTGAACGGATGCCGGGGGGGTTGGTGTCGGCGCTTGACCCGGTGTTGCGCCAGCGGGATGGGTTGTGGATTTGCTGGGAGGATACGTCGAAAAAATCGGTGGAAGTAGAAGACGTAGCCAGTGATGAAGACAGTATTGACTGGGACAAAATTCAACTGCCCTACCAAATTAAACCGGTGCCTTTGACGCCCCAGGAGATCAATCATTATTACTACGGCTATGCCAACACGCGCCTGTGGCCGTTGTTCCATTATTTCATTTCCCATTGCAATTTCTTTGATGAACGGGATTGGCCGAGTTATGTCACTGCCAATCAAAAGTTTGCCGATGCGGTGGTGTCTTGTACGGATGAGGAGGATTGGATTTGGGTGCAGGATTATCACCTGTTACTGGTGCCGGAACTGGTGCGCCAACAACGACCCAACTATAAAATTGGTTTGTTTTTGCACATTCCGTTTCCCGCGCTGGAGGTATTTCGGATTCTCCCAAAGCGGGATGTGATTTTACAGGGGATGCTCGGCAGCGATTTGATTGGGTTTCATATTCCCGACTATGCTAACTATTTCCTGGATGCGGTGGAGCGCTTATTGCCCGATGAGGCGATTAAGGTGGACCGGGAAAATATGCGGATTCACTACCAGGGGCGCCGGATTCAGGTGGGGGCATTTCCCATCAGTATTGATGCGGCCAAAATTACGGCGCTGGTTTCGACGCCAAAGTTGCAGCATCGGGCGCGTAAGCTGCGGGAAAATTACCCGGCAAAATATATCGGTATCAGTGTGGACCGCCTGGATTATACCAAGGGCATCTTAGAGAATTTGCAGGCATTGCAAGTGTTTTTTGAAAAGTACCCAGAGCACATTGGCAATTTTTGTTTTATTCAAATTGCTTCGCCCACGCGGACGGCGGTTCCAGCCTATCAACGGATGCGGGAGGAGGTAGAGCAGGCTGTTGGGCGTATTAATGGGTTATTTTCCTACGACAATTGGGTGCCAATTCACTACTTTTACCGGCGCTTTTCCCTAGAGGATGTGCTGACCTACTTTATGATTGCGGATGTGGCGATGATTACGCCGCTGCGGGATGGGATGAATTTGGTGGCTAAGGAGTATTGCGCGGCGAAGGTGGATTTGTCGGGGGTGCTGATATTGAGTGAATTGACCGGGGCGGCTTATGAGTTAAAAGAAGCGTTGATGATCAATCCTTTTTACATCGAAGAAATGGCGGATAAATTGCATGCGGCTTTGAATTTACCGACGGCGATTCGGCAGGCCAAAATGCGGGCATTACGGCAAACGGTGTGTAACTACGACATCCACCATTGGGTGCGCTCGTTTATGGATGCGTTTGCCCATGCGGTCAGTCATCGCTGAGTACTGGCAGCGGGAATGGCCGTTGGCTTTGTTCCTGGATTATGACGGTACGTTGACCCCGATTGTCCCGGACCCTGCCCAGGCGTTTTTGCCCGCCTCAGGCGAGGCTTTATTGCGGCAATTGTGTCGTCATCCCTTGCTGCGGGTGGCGATTGTCAGCGGTCGCTCGGTGCTGCAATTGCAGGGTTTTTTGGCGGCTTTGCAGGGGGAAGCTCTGACGTTGTGTGGGTTGCACGGGGGGGAAATTTATGTGCTCCAAAAGGGTGAATTTTTGCGACAGCCGGCCCGCGCGCAAATACAAGAGCAATTGCAACCGCTGCGGGATGCCATATCGACGGGATTGCAGGCGGCCAAACTTTTGGATTTGGGGGTGTTGATTGAGGATAAGACCTATTCGGTAGCGGTGCATTATCGCCAAGCGGCAGCCGCCGTAAAACAGCAGGTTATCGAGTTACTCCACAGTCTTTTTGCCCAGGATAGGGAGATGACGGCGCCGTTTCGATTGCAACCGGGGAAGGAGGTTTTGGAGGTGTTGCCCCGCACGTTTGACAAGGGGGATTGTGTGGCCTTTCTCTGGGATATTTGGCAGGTGCGCCAGGGGTGTTACATCGGGGATGACCTGACGGATGAGGCGGCGTTTGCGGCGGTCAATCAGCGGGGGGGGCTGTCGATTGCCGTCGGTAAGGCACCCGGAACGACCCAGGCCCAGCATTTTGTTCCCGATGTGGCAGCCGTCTATGAGGCATTGGCGGCGCTGGGATCGTAAAGCATAGTCATTTTTATTGAAAATGCAACATTTTATGAGAGGAGGGTGTAAGATGGGGAGGAAGGTGAGAATCAAGGAGGAGAATCAGAATGTGTTACAGTCTGGATTTACGGAAGAAGGTGATAAGTTTCATTGAGAACGGGAATAGTATCACCAAAGCGGCGCGCATCTTCGGCATC
>NZ_JBRCEP010000007.1:0-22653 GCF_053491055.1 Gloeomargarita sp. | reverse complement strand
GCAGGGCATATTGTGTTATTTTTGCCAACTTATTCCCCAGACCTCAATGATATTGAGCATGACTTTAGCGCATTAAAAAGATTGTGGATGTATGCTCCTCCTGGCACCACCATTGATGAAATCATTCGTAATTATTGCACAAGTTAGTGTCGCATTCTAAACCGAAATGACTATACAACAATTTTTATTTACAACAAAAAGTTTCCTCATGAAGCATGTTGCCGGACGCGAATTGATGAACTTTTGTTGGAGAGTTCCACACCCGATAACTGGCAACGCGAGGGTGGATATAGGCATCCCTCATGCCCCCCAGAGTTGATAGAGCAATTCGCGGTGCAACCCTGCCCGATCCACCCAGGATTGCACCTGTTCTGGCGACAATCCCTCCCCGTTGGCGTAGAAGTCAAGCCATTGGCGGCTCAACACCTGGGCAGGTGGGGGTGCCTGCGCCAAATCCAGACCCGGCATCCCCAGTTCCTGCTGGAGCTGGCGCACCTTGGGATCATAACTCAAACTGAAACAGCGACACCCCGCCGCTGCGCCCATCACCAAGCCGTGATAACGCATGGTCACCACCAATTCCACCCCCCGCAACACGCCCTTCAACTGGGCAGGGTGTTCCGGTTGCAGGATGCTGGTGCGTTCCCCCAACGCCTGGCGTAATTGAGCGGCCAAAGCCAGGTCCGTCGCCGGTTGAAAGGGCAACAGCACCACCCAGACCCCCGTCGCTTGCTGAAACTGGTGCAGGGCTTGGGTAATGGTGTCCAACCAAACCGGCGTAAGCCAAGGATGGGGGCGCATAATCACGGCAATACGGGGCGCAGGCAGGTCACCAATCGGCAGATAGGGCTGCTCCGGCAACGCCCACACCGGGTCCGGAGCCAACAACACCGACCGCCCCCAACGCTGCAATTGCTCTGCCGCCGGCGCATCCCGCACGCTCACCTGGGTACAGCGGCGAAACACATACCCCGCCAACTGCCGCACCCACCGGCGCCGCAACGGCCCCACCCCCTGCGCCCAAGCCACCGTTTGCCGTCCTAACCCCTGCGCCAGGAGCATCAGCCCCAGGTAGTACAAGGGACTGGCCCAACTCGTGCTGTCTTGGATCAAACTGCCCCCGCCCCAGAGGAACCCCTGACTGCGCCGCAATTCTCGCCAGATGTCCCCCCATCGCCAGCGGTCACAGGCGCGTACCCCATACAACCTTTGGGTCACCGCCGGTTGCGCCGACAAAACCACCGGTTCGACCCCCGGCGGCAACATCTGCAACAGGGTCACCAGTAGCGCTTCGTCCCCCCCGTTCCCATAGCCGTAGTAACCGCTGATGAGTACGCGCATGCAGAACCATTATCGGCAAGGGAGGCCACACCCAGCCTTGGCCTTCAGACCGGCGCAGGGAGTTGGGGCAAAGGCGTATATTCCGCGACGATTTGCCGAAACTCATCCCCGTCAATCGTTTCTTTCTCAATCAGCAAATCCACCAGCCGGTCAATCACCACCCGTTGCTCCTGGATAATCCGGCAGGCGTGCTGGTAACACTGGCTGACAATCTCCCGCACTTGGGCATCCACCAGTGCTGCCACCGCGTTGGAATAGTCTGAGCGCGCCACCAAATCCCGCCCCAAAAACACTTCCCCGATTTGTCCATCCAGGGACAACAAGCCAAAATCGGACATCCCAAACCGGGTCACCATCTGCCGCGCCAAGGCCGCCACCTGTTGCAGGTCATTCCCGGCGCCCGTGGTCACCTCCGATTCCCCAAACACCACCGCTTCTGCCGCCCGTCCCCCCAGGGTGCCCGTAATCCGCGCCAACAATTGCGCCCGCGACAACAGCATCGCATCTTCCCCCGGCATAAACCAGGTCAACCCCCGCGCCTGCCCCCTGGGGATCAGGGTGACCTTTTGCACCGGGTCGTGGTGGGGGAGCAACGTCCCCACAATCGCATGACCCACTTCGTGATAGGCAATCAGCCGCTTGCTCTTGCTATCTACCAAGGGCGTCCCCTCCATCCCCGCCACCACCCGGTCAATCGCCGCATCAATCTCGCTAAGACCAATGGCTTCCTTGCGCCGCCGGGCGGTGAGAATCGCCGCCTCGTTGAGCAAATTTGCCAAATCCGCCCCCGAAAACCCCGGCGTGCGTCGGGCAATCATCTCCAGAGAAACACTCCCGTCTAGCTTTTTGTTGCGGGCATGCACCTGCAAAATCGCCAACCGCCCGTTGATGTCGGGAATATCCACCGTCACCTGCCGGTCAAACCGCCCCGGACGCAACAGCGCCGCATCCAGGACATCCGGGCGGTTGGTGGCCGCAATCACGATCACCCCCGTATTCCCCTCAAACCCATCCATTTCCGTCAACAGTTGGTTGAGGGTCTGCTCCCGTTCATCGTTGCCGCCGCCGATGCCCGCCCCCCGCTGGCGACCCACCGCATCAATTTCGTCAATAAACACAATGCACGGGGCATTCTCCTTAGCTTTTTTGAACAAATCCCGCACCCGCGAGGCCCCTACGCCCACAAACATCTCCACAAACTCGGAACCGGAAATGCTAAAAAACGGCACCCCCGCCTCGCCGGCAATCGCTTTTGCCAGCAGGGTTTTCCCCGTCCCCGGCGGCCCCACCAGCAACACCCCGCGGGGAATTTTTGCGCCCACCGCCGTAAACCGCTCCGGCTGTTTCAAAAACGTCACCACTTCCTGCAATTCCTCCTTGGCCTCATCCACCCCGGCCACATCGGCAAACTTGACCCCGGTTTTGGCCTCCATCTGAAAACGGGCACGGGAACGGCCAAAATTTATCGCCTGCCCCGGCCCCCCCGGAATATTCCCGGAACGGCGAAACAGAAAAATCAACCCCCCAATCAGCACCAAAGGAAACACCACATTCCCCAACAGCCCCCACAGCGCCGCATTATTGCGACTACTGTGAATGTCAAAATCCACGTGCGCCGCCCGCAACCGACTGATCAACTCCGGCCCTGCCGTCGGCAAATCCACCCGAATCCGCTGGAAGCGATCGCTCAACTCCGGGTCGGTGATCTCCACAATCGCCGTGCGCCCCCCGTCATACAGGTCCAGCCGTTGCACCTGCCCGCTGTCTAGGTACTCCAAAAACCGCCCGTAGGTCATCCGCGCTGTGGCCACATTCAGACCGTTTTCGCGCCATACCGGCCCCATCATGCCCTGCCAAAAGAAAAACCCGATAATCGCCACCGGTAATAACCACAGCAGCACCACTCGCCAAGATAACTTCATCACACAACTCCTGCCTAGGGCGTAGAGAACCTTAAAAAAGTGTTTATTATTCTTAATACTAACCCAAGGATGGGCGGCTGGGGAGGGGGAGTGCTAACTTAGGATCAGGGCAGTTATGGCTTAAATCGTGGTGTAGAAATTCTTAACCTAGGGGTTATGACGAGTACCAACTACAAAGACTACTATGCCGTGTTGGGGGTGAGTCGGGATGTCAGCCCAGAGGAACTCAAGCGGGTGTATCGGCGCTTAGCCCGGCAGTACCACCCGGATGTGAATCCTGGGAATCCTGCCGCCGAGGCCCGGTTCAAGGAAATCAACGAAGCCTACGAGGTGCTTTCCGACCCGGAGAAACGGCGCAAATACGACCAATATGGCCGTTATTGGCAACAGGTGGGAGAACGTTCCCCCGGTGGCGAATCACCGATTGATTTTGACTTCGACTTTGGCCGTTACAGCAGTTTTGAGGAATTTATTAATGAATTGCTGGGGCGCATGGGCGGTGGCCCTTCCCCAGGGTGGGCGGGTCGTTACGCGACCAACATTCCCCGGGAAGTCCCTGTTACCCTCACCTGGGCCGAGGCCTTTCGGGGCACGCAAAAACGGGTACAAATCGGCAGCGAATCCTTTGAGGTGCGCATTCCGGCGGGGGTACGTCCAGGTACGAAAATCCGGGTGCGGGGACAAGGCCCCTTTCAACCCTATACCGGTCAGCGGGAAGATTTGATCCTGATTGCCGAACTGCCACCCCATCGCTTTTTCCAGTTTGACGGCGCCAATTTAACTGCCGAAGTGCCCATTACTCCCGATGAGGCTGTGCTGGGCGCGCAGATCGAAGTCCCCACCCCGGATGGCCCTGTTACCGTCACCGTCCCGGCGGGGATACGTTCGGGGCAAGTATTGCGTCTGCGGGGGAAAGGTTGGCCGCAAGCGACGGGGGGACGCGGCGACCTACTGCTTAAGATTCAAATTGTCCCTCCCAAGGACCTCAGCGCCAGCGAGCGGGAACTCTACACCAAACTCGCCAACCTCCGCACCTTCAACCCCCGCACCCATCTCAAGGGCATCACCCTTTAGGCTGTACACAAGGCCGCGCCAATCTGTTGCTCACACAGTTGCTGTTCACTGGCGGTCAGTTGCTGTACATCCCGGCGCAACACCATCCCATTGTGGCCGGCGATGAAGCGGGGCAGCAGCGTCTGGTCAATCACCTGCATCGTCTGCATGTCGTAGGTGGTGTAGGTGGTCAATTCCGGGCTATTGAAACGAATATCCAAAATGGTCAGGGTTTTCCAAGGCGGCGTATTCCCTGCCAGCAAAGGCCGGGGGCCTGCCCCCAAAATCCCCATGTGCAACAGTTGCAATTTTCCCTTGTGCGCCGGGTAATAGGCGTGGTGATGGCCGCTGATGTAGGTATGCACCCGATATTTCTCCAGCATCAGACGCAATTTGTCCGCATTTTCCATCACTTCACCAGGGTCATTGCGGCCAATGGCCACCGCATACAACGGCAGATGTCCCAGCAAAATCCGCATCTTTGCCTGCTGCGCCCGCGGACTGGCCAATGCCTTTTCCACCCAGGCCAATTTCTCCGGGGGAATATGCGAGGAAGAACCATCCCACACCAAAAAGAAAATCCCCTTAAATTCAAAGGTGAAATAAAACGGAAATTCAAATTTATCTACAAATTTCAGCCCTGGGTCATGGCGCGGGTCACGCCAGTATTCCGCCGCCACATCCCGCTCTTTTTGGAATAGATATTTCTTCGTCACACTCAGAGCGCTTGAGGCGTCATGGTTGCCAAGGGTAAACCCATAAGGCATTTTGGCGCGGCGCAGGGGAGCCGCCACCGTTTTATCAAAAGCTGCCCACATCGCCCGCATTTGCGCCTCGGTCAGCGCCGGATATTGCCCGGCCACCATGTCCCCGCTACAGACCACCATATCCGGTTGCCAAAAGGGCATCAATTTAATCGCTTTCGTCACCTCCGGCGCATAGGTGGTGGCCCCATAGACATCGTTCAAATCGCTAATCACCATCAATCGCACATCCCCGCGGGGCGGATTCACGATATGGCCCACCTGCGCCAGCAACTCCTTCGTTTCCGGGGGCAATTCGGGGGGACGGGTTACTGCTGTTGTAGGGCGAGGGTTCTGGTCCGGGGACAGAATGGGGGATTGAAACACAGCGGCATAGAGCCAGTGGGCGCCCAAAGCCAACATAATCCCCACCCCGATGCCCAAAACCAGTTGCACACAAAAACGAGAAAACCGCATTTTGGGAAACACACATCGGTCGTTACGAATATAGCATCACACAATCACCTAACACAATTGGGGGATTGACATTCATTCCACGCCTGTTACCCATACAACCGATAAAATTAAAATATTAACCTCACAAGGAACCCATAATGGCAGTCAATCGCTGGACGGATGAAATGCTGGATCGCTTGGCCGATGCAGTCAGTGAATTGCGGACATCCTTAGAAGCTTTGGTGCAAGCATTCATTCAAGAACATGAAGAAAACCGACAATACCGACGACAAATGGAAGAATGGAAGCGAGAGAATGATTTGCGCTTTAACATTCTCCTAGAAGAGATACGGGCGACGAATCAGCGTGTTCAACGGCTGGAAGATGCTCAAAATGGTTCTGCCCCTGAGTAGTCATGTCACAACAAAGGAGTAGGTGATGGCAGTCAATCGTTGGACGGATGAAATGCTGGATCGCTTGGCCGATGCAGTCAGTGAATTGCGGGTATCGGTGAGTGAGTTACAGGCATCGGTAGCCGGGCTGGTGCAAGCATTCATTCAAGAACATGAGGAGAACCGACAACACCGTCAGGAAGTTCGGGAATGGCAACGACAAATGGCGGAATGGAAGCGAGAAAACGACCTAAGATTCAACATTCTCCTGGAAGAGATACGGGCGACGAATCAGCGTGTTCAACGGCTGGAAGATGCTCAAAATGGTTCTGCCCCTGAGTAGTCATGTCACAACAAAGGAGTAGGTGATGGCAGTCAATCGTTGAATTTGAGGGAGTACGTTGGCATCCCTGAAAGGTGAGGAAGGCGTGTGAGTATTTACCCTAGAATGTAAACGCTTGCGCATATCAACCTCGCGCCTCGGCCATGATGACCTGTGCTTCCCTTTGCCACTATCTTGCGCAATTGCCCTTGGTGCAAGCGTGGGCGCAGAGCATTGACCTCGACCGCCCCCTGACCCTGACAGGTTTGCCCCGATTTGGCAAAGTTCTGCTCGTCAGTACCCTGGCGCAACTGCGCGGCCAACCCCTACTGGTCATCACCGCCAATTTAGAAGAAGCAGCGCAATGGACGGCCCTGGCCGAACACATGGGCTGGTCGCAGGTGCACTGTTATCCCACCGCCGAGACCTCCCCCTACGAACCCTTTGACCCGGAACCGGAAACCCTCTGGGCGCAATGGCAAGTCCTCAACGACCTGCAAAGCCCGACCCCGCCCCCTGTTATTGTGACCACCGACCGGGCATTGCAACCTCATTTGCCCCCACCAGCGGCCTTTGCCGCCCTGTGCCTGACGATTAACGCCAACCAGACCAACGCAACACCAACCCTGGCGACCCTGGCGCACCAATTGGCGACTTTAGGTTACGAACGGGTCGAACAGGTCAACGCCGAAGGCCAATTCAGCGTGCGGGGGGACATTCTGGACGTTTACCCCGTAACCCAGGAATTGCCCGTGCGGTTGGAGTGGTTTGGCGACAGCCTCGAATCGCTGCGGGAATTTGACCCCCTCACCCAACGCCCCCTGGAACCCCTTGCCCAGGTACGGCTGACGCCGGTGGATTACCGGGCCTTGGTGTTGCCGCACTGCCCCGATTTGGCGCCGCACCTGACCGGTTACCGGCGCTTTTTGGGCCGAGCGTTTCCGACAGCGGCCTCGCTTTTGGCCTATCTGCCCCGCCATACCCTGTGCGTCCTAGACGAACCGCAGCAATGCCAACTGCATCACCAACGCTGGTGGGAACACGCTCAGGAACAGTGGGAACGGGAAGGACAACCGGCAGCCCCGCTGCACCTTCCCTGGGATGACCTCCAACGCCAACTGCAAGCCTACCCCCAAATCCACTGTTGGGAATGGCAAAGCAGCAATGGGATCACCATCAACGCCCGACCCCTGCCGCGCAGTCCCCACCAATTTGCCCCCTTGGCCGCCCTGATCCGCCAGCAGCGCAGCCAGTGCCGCATCTGGATTCTTTCGGCGCAACCCTCCCGCTGTGTGGCCGTACTCCAAGAACACGACTGTCCTGCCCAGTACATTCCCAACCCCCAAGACTGGCCGACGATCCAACGCCTGGGGCAAGACCACACCCCCATTGCCCTCAAATACACCGGTCTGGGGGAACTATCGGGACTGTGGCTCCCCGCTTTGGGATTGCTGGTGCTGACTGACCGGGAACTCTTTGGGCAACACGCCCTGGGTACACCCACCCCCACCCGTCGCCGCCGCGCCGCCTCTTCCCTCCAGATTGACCCCAACCGCCTGCAACCGGGGGATTACGTCATCCATCGGCATCATGGTTGCGGTCAGTTTTTGCGCCTGGAGAAACTGGTCATTGACGGCCAAATCCGGGAATATCTTGTTTTACAATATGCAGATGGTTTACTGCGAGTGGCAGTGGACCAGCTCGGCGTCCTGTCCCGCTATCGGGGGGGTGGTACAGAAAAACCCGAATTGCACCGTTTGGCAAATAAAACCTGGGAAAAAACCCGCGAAAAAGTCCGCAAAAGTCTGAAAAAATTGGCGGTTAATCTACTGGAACTGTATGCCAAACGAGCAGAACAAACCCGGCCTCCCTATCCCCCCGATACGCCCTGGCAACAGGAATTAGAGGATTCTTTTCCCTATCCTTTGACCCCGGATCAAGCCAAAGCCATTCAAGCGGTCAAAGCGGATTTAGAATCCCCGCGACCGATGGACCGGCTCATCTGCGGCGATGTTGGTTTTGGCAAAACGGAAGTGGCGATTCGGGCCATTTTCAAAGTAATCATGGCGGGCAAACAGGTTGCTTTTCTTGCCCCCACCACCATCTTGGCGCAACAACATTACCACACCCTCAAAGAGCGCTTTGCCCCCTATCCCATCGAGATCGCCCTGCTCAATCGGTTTCGCAGTCCCCAAGAGCGACAAGAGATTTTTGCCAAGCTCAAAACGGGGGAATTAGACTGTGTGGTTGGCACGCACCAACTGTTAAATAACTCGGTGAAATTTCGGGATTTGGGATTATTGGTGGTGGATGAGGAACAGCGCTTTGGTGTGAATCACAAAGAGAAAATCAAAGCCCTCAAGCACTCGGTAGATGTGTTAACCCTAACTGCAACACCGATTCCCCGCACCCTATCAATGGCCCTATCGGGATTGCGGGAAATGAGTTTGATTAACACGCCCCCCCCATCCCGCCGCCCGATTAAGACCTATTTAATTCCCTACCAGCCGGAGACGATTCGCGCAGCCATTGCCCAGGAGTTAGACCGGGGCGGACAAGTCTTTTACGTCTTACCTAAAATTGCCGGAATCGAAGCCACAGTGGCGCAAATCCAACAGATGATCCCCAGCGCCAAAATCATGATCGCTCATGGGCAACTAGCACCAGAGGAATTGGAAGTGGCGATGCTGGCATTTAGTCATGGGGAAGCTGATATTTTGGTATGCACCACCATCATAGAATCCGGTTTAGATATTCCCCGCGTGAATACGATTATTGTGGAAGATGCCCATCGGTTTGGCCTGGCGCAACTATACCAACTGCGAGGGCGTGTCGGGCGGGCAGGCGTGCAGGCGTATGCCTGGTTGACCTACCCAAGCGAAGAATTGCTGACCGATGAAGCCAAAGCCCGGCTGCGGGCCATTCAGGAATTTACCCAGCTCGGTTCTGGCTATCAATTGGCGCTGCGGGATTTAGACATTCGGGGGGCAGGGGACATTTTGGGAGCCGAACAGTCGGGACATGTGGCGGCTGTGGGGTTTGACCTGTATTTAGAGATGCTCCAAGAGGCCATCCAAGAGGTGCGCGGGCAAGAAATTCCCACGGTCGATGACACCCAAATTGACCTGAATTTGACGGCATTTATCCCCGCCAATTACATGCCCAATTTGGAACAAAAATTAGCAGCCTATCGCACCCTTGCCACTGCGGAAAACGCGCAAGCCATTGACCAGATTGAACAGCAATGGACGCAATTGTATGGACCATTGCCACCCCCTGTAACGCAACTTATTTTGGTCATGCGCGTGAAACTTTTAGCCAAACATCTGGGCATTAGCCGCATTCGCGCCGACCAACCCCATGTAATTCTGGAGACCCGCATGGCGGAACCGGCCTGGCAACAGTTGCTCCAGGGCTTGCCCCCCAAACTGCATTCCCGCTTTGTCTATACACCAGGCAAAATTACCGTCCGGGGTCTTGGGACGCTCGCACCCACCCAGCAGTTAGCACAATTGCATGACTGGTTTAGTGCTATGTACCAACACCGGCAGGCAAAATAAGACCTGTAGGTGCAGGTGCGGCCATATCTCCCGGCAGGAACGAGCGGGCTGTAACTGCAACCAAGGCCAACCCAAAGGCCAAGACCAACACCAGCGGCATGACAAACCGGTTAAACCACTGCATGGGCAAATGTCTCCATAAGGAAGTAAACTACCTCTGACTAAAGTCTAAGGCTTAGGGGCTCCGTCCCGCTGATGCGAACAGTAGCCCTGCCGTTGTTTTCGCAACCCCAAGCGACGGTTACCCGTGCCTTGTTAGCTCATTGAGAATAGGAGGTAACGTTGGTTACCCAAGGATAAACGATAGTCTATTGATGGGTATTTAACCAGGGCAAGTTCATCCAATGTGCCATAAGTTAGCCATAAGTTAATTGACCACAATTTATAGAGGGTTTCTTTGGAAGTCAACAAAAGAGTTATCGCTTCCGCAACACAACCAGCATCGTATGCCCGCGTATATAGTTTCTCAAGCCTGCGTTGAGAATGAGACGGTAGATTTGGGGTATGTTGCGATACAGAGGTTTGACCAATTTGTACAGAATTTTGTGTCCCAGGGAGCGGTGTGGGTCGGGTAAACGCCATAACCGCTCCATCTGCACCTGCACATACCAGTCCACATGATAGGGCGCAAGGGGTTCATAAAAAATCCGCTCCAGTTGCAAGGGGAAATAATGTTCTAGTGCCGCAAAGGTACGGGCACACCAGCGGGTCAGGTGGTGGGGCGGCATATCGAGTAAATCATATTCCAAATGACGGGTAAAACTCTCGCGATTGGGGACTGCGAAAATTAGTTGCCCGTTGGGAACAAGACAGGCCAAACAGTTGTGGATAAATTGCTTGGGAGCAGCAAGATGTTCAAGGACTTGGAAACTACAGATGTGGGTGAATTCTTGGGGGTGTTGTTGCGCCCAAGTGGCTAACGACTCCGCATAGACCGGTAAGTTATGTGTTTGGGCAGTATCAACTGCTGATTGATTTAGTTCCAAACCCACGACCTTAACCCCTAAACGCTGGAGCTTCTGCACAAAATAACCCCGCCCACACCCGACTTCTAAGATGTTGAGGGAACCTGGGTTTTGGGTCGTCTTAGATTGGAGAAGGCGAAGGGCTTGGTCGTACTCCCATTTGTCGGCCATGTAGTAAAATTCATGCTTTTGCAACTGCCGGTAGAGGTGTTCAGAACCCGCTACGTCCAAAGGGTAGAAAAACTGTAAGCCCGTATCTAGACATTCGTACAGTTCAACAATGGCATGACCCTGCAATTCCACCGCAATATCTACACCCAAATGGTTCTGCCAGCGTTTGCCTAATTCCGTACTGGAATACCGGCGTAGGCAGCGCACATGGGATGAACCAGAAATCGGTGAGCGCACAGTCATGACATACCCTGGGTGCCCAAACCCAGATGATTTTCTAATTCGAGAACCGCTTGTTCCAGGTTATCATTGACCACCTGCACGTCAAATTCCGCGGCGGCTTGTAGCTCATCTTTGGCTCTGGCCAGGCGTTTTTGCATGGCGGCTTCGGAATCCTGTCCCCGCTGGCGCAGGCGTTGTTCTAGGGTTTCCCAATTCGGCGGGCAGATAAAGACCAGTTTGGCCTGGGGGAAGTTTTGCCGGATTTGCCGGGCGCCCACCACTTCAATTTCCAAAATCACCCACTTGCCGTTGGCTAGAGCCGCCTCCACCGGCTGCCGGGGCGTGCCGTAGTAATTCCCGGCATATTCGGCCCATTCCAGCAATTCACCGTTGGCTACGGCGGCTTGAAATTCCTCCCGGCTGACAAAAATGTAGGACTGGCCGCAGATTTCTCCCGGTCGCGGGGCACGGGTGGTCAGGGAAACCGAAACCTGGAGGGTCGGATGCCGTTCACACAACCGCTGGATCAGGGTGCCTTTGCCCACCCCGCTTGGCCCGGTCAGGACAATCAACCGCCCTTGCTGGTTGGGGTTACGCATGGGGAGACCTCACGGCGGCTGGGAGCGCAGATACACCAGCCCCGACCACCAACTGACCGCCACGGCTGCGGCCAAACCCCATTGTGTGACCCACCCCGGCCATAGGATCAAACTCGCCACAGCGCCCACTTGCGTTATGGTTTTGACTTTACCCCAAAGATTGGCCCCCGTCACCTGGGGCAACTGCGCCCGCCAAGCCGTAATCCCCAACTCCCGCACCAACAGGAGAAACACCAGCCACGCGGGCACCTCCCCCAACTCGACCAAGGCCAACAGGGGCGCGAAAATTAACAGCTTATCCACCAACGGGTCCAGCCACTTGCCCATATCGCTCACCTGGTGAAACCGGCGGGCCACATAGCCATCCAACCCATCCGTTGCCGCCCCCAGCAAAAAGCATCCCACCGCCCACCCCCGCTCCTGCCATGCCAGCGCCACAAAAATCGCCGGAATCACGGCCAAACGGCTCAAAGTCAACCAAGACGCCCAGGTCATGGGGAAGGAGAGGAACTACGACGGATATACTCTCGCAACTGCCACAACTGCCACGTTTGCCCGACACCCAAAGGCAACAGGGAAACCGCCTCCAACTGCACCTGCACCCAGCCCTCGCCCCAGTACCAGGTTTGCAAACCGTCCACACTGCGGCTGAATTGCCACTGCAGGTAATCCGGGCGCAAATCCCGCACCTGCGCCAGAATGGGCACCACGCCCCACCACAACTCCACCGTTTGGCCAGCAGCCAGAGGGCGATCAACCTCCGGCGGCCAACCCGGAAACCACCATTGCCGTAATGCGGCCGGTTCCACCAGTGCCTGCCGAATTTGCTGCCTTGTGGCTGGGAGTTCCACCCGGAGCGCACTGTGCTGGAAATGCCCAAGCATACTGGCCGGGAAATCCTACTCCCTCATGGTACTGCATGGACAAGGGGTTACAGTTTACAGTTGCCCAAATCTAACGCTAAAACGTGGCCTGTTCCGTGTTGCGCAGTTCTACGGAAGTAATTTGTTGCGGTTGCACCTGCACGGTGGCAAAGGTGCCATCCCCCCCAAACTCATTCAAATATAAATCCTCCCCATCTTCAATTAAGAGCGTGTACTCCCCAACCGGCAATCCCACTTGAAAGCGTCCATCCTTGTCACTCATCACCCAACCGAGGCGATTAGGAAGTTGGGCTGCCTCTGCCAGGGGCAAGCGTGGCGAGATGGGTGCAGGCGCGAATTCTTGCGGCCAATTCTTCATAGGGGAGGGTCTCACTTTTCCAGCAAAAATCCAAATCCTAGTCGTAATGGGAGTGATTTCTGAGTTAGTGGTGACCGGTTCATCTTCCGGGAGAATCCGGGGCATGAAGTTACCACGCCAAGCGAGAACGACACCCACAATTCCCTGGGGTTGGGCAGTATAGCGTTGTTTGCCAACAAAGGGGGTAGGCGGGGGTAAGGTGGCAGGTTCCATAGAGGCTGTTGGGGGGGATGGGTATAACGGTGGTTCTGCGAATGAAATTGACCCATGAGGGAGGGTGGAGACAAACATAAACCCACTGAGGGTCAGTCCACAGGCTCCGATTTGCAGGAGAGTCATCCAATTCACCATAGTACGGGAGAGGCGATAGTCCAAAAATAAAAACTACGGGGTGAGGTGCTCCCACCCCGCAGAGGCTAAGGAGATTAGGCTAGTCGTGTTGCCGAACCCACAATGATGTCCCGCACTTGCGCAGGGGTCAGGTTAGGATTGGCACTCAGCATCAGCGCCACCACACCGGCCACGTGAGGCGTCGCCATAGATGTGCCATTGTAACTAATGTATCTGTTGTTCGGCACCGTACTGACAATGCCCACCCCTGGCGCCACCACATGATACAGCGCGCTGTCCGTGCCGGCCCGGTTGGACAACCCAGCAATGTTTCGGTTCATGTCCACAGCACCCACGGATAAACCAAACTCAGTGGCAAAGAAAGCCGGATAGTCCGGTTGAGGATCACCGTCATTGCCCGCCGCCATCACCACGACCGCACCACGGCTGGTAGCGTATTGGATTGCCGAATAAATCTCTGGCGAAGGGAGGTTGGAACCTAAACTGAGGTTGATGACATGAGCACCATTGTTAGCCGCGTAGCGAATCCCATTAGCCACAGCGCGGCTACTCCCACTGCCATTATCACCCAGCACTTGGACCGGCATAATCCGAGCATTGTACGCCACTCCAGTGACCCCAAAGCCATTATTTTCAGCGGCAATCGTCCCGGCGACATGGGTGCCATGCCCATTTCTGTCTAAGGGGTCGTTGTCGTTGTTGATAAAATCCCAACCGTGGACATCATCCACATAGCCGTTGCCATCGTCGTCTATGCCATTCCCGGCAATTTCCCCAGGATTACGCCAAATGTTGTCATTCAAGTCGGGATGGTGGTAATCTACGCCCGTATCCACCACAGCCACAACAATCCCATTGCCTGTGTAGCCCCGCGCCCAGACTTCTGGCGCATTTACCAGGTCATTGCCCCAGTTATTGCCCCCCAAATTAGGCACATCTGGGAAGGGTGAGGTTTGTCCGATGGCTCTGGCCACCGCCGCCGCCGCATTGACCAGACCATAGCCATAGGTGGCGTTAAACCCAGTGGTGGAAGGGGGTGGAATCAGCTCAGTAGCCGCAACCGTTAGCTGGTAATGGGTGTTGGTACTGCCGTAGGGATAGACTCTGATGAAATAGGTGCCTGCACTCAACGGACTGGTGATGTGTTCATCTTGCGTGCCCCAATTCCGAGAACTTTGGAGCACCACACCCGTACTGCTGAGCAATTCCAGGTCCGCGTCCGCACTCAAACCTGTAAGCGAGAGAGTAATGGTACTGGTGGTCGGCAACGTGAACCGGTAGTAGTCGTTGGTATCCGTACTGCCCACCCAATCGGTAAAGGTGGTGGGGATAGCACCCAGCGTAATATTCCGGGCTGTATTGAGGGTATTCCCAGCTAAATCGGGGTTCGTTGCCGTAGCGGTGAGGTTGTAAAAGGTGGAACCACTGTATTGGTTCACCAGGAGGAAGTAGGTACCTGCCCCCAAAGACTGGGAAATACTTTCAGGAATGGTTCCCCAGTTCCACGAACCTTGAATGACATTCCCTTGGTCGTCGAACAGCCAGAGGTCCGCATCTGCCGTCAACCCATTGAGGGTGAAATGAACCATACTGGGCTGGTTGAGGCTAAAACGATAGAAATCCAAGGTATCCGTACTGCCCACCCAATCCGTAAAGGTCGTGGGAGTGACCCCTAGAGTGATAGGCCGTGCGGTCGCAAAGGTATTCCCAGCCCAATCGCTGACAAATGCTCCAGAAATAGGCGGTTCGTCCCACCAAGGAATTTCTTGATTTTGATGCCCCACTTCATCCCCAGCGGTATCCGCACCGACTAAACAATTTGACCAGGCGAACGTCTCCTCCATCCAAGCTCCCGTCGACCCAAACATACCGTCATCTGTCCCATGAGTTAGGGGCGCATTAGAGAGATAAATTGTTTGGGTGGTCTCACTACAGGCACCAAAAGCCTCTAAAACTTGAAGCTTGGGAAAGACCGAAAAATCACGAGCTTCCCATTGGTAACGAATCGCCTGGACCTCGGCAGTATTAGCAGGTTCTCCAAGAACTCGCGCCAAGCAATCATCACTACTAGCGATAGCCTGCAAGCGGACTTGCACAGGACTCAGTAAATCCGGATGCGTCATTCCAGGAGCGGCATTGAAGCTATAGACGGTATTGCTATGCAGCTCCAAGGGTAAGACTGTGTGTTCGGAGGTGGGCAACATAACCGATTAACTCCTTTTCGGACGGTGTTGTTGGAGAGACAAAGCACTCCTAAATCTCCTAATTTCAATCTAGAGCCAGCTTGTTAGGGGGGTGGTGATTTGCGTCAGCCTGAACCAGTGATGAGGATCACCAAAATAGGGTTTAGATTATCGTCAGATATTCTGAATAACAATGATGTGGCGTATTTTTTTGAAGAGAGTAACTGTAAATGTCACCTAGACCCTGTTCGCACAGCTAAACCCATCAGACTAGGAAACACCCTACAACTTGTCTGTTTAGCCAGTAACCCACCGTACTATGCCTGTTGAGTACAGAGCACCTGCCAGTGTTGTAGCACCGATTAAACTGTGTTTTTGGCCCTTGTATCTCTGGCGATAACCATAAACTTTTTCCCCTCGTAAACCCGATGCAACTATCCCCTCCATACCCCCACATCCCCTACTGGAATAATCATCCCTCTGTTCTAAACATTACTTTTGCACAACTTTACTTTTAACTTTTTCATTGATGCCTAAAATCTCAACTTGTTTTTGTTCCAAAATGACGCAAATTACCGGCAGAATTGTCGGTAGGTGTTCCGGGCTTCAACACTGCCTAAATTGGCCGCAGTTTGTAAATCTTTGCAACCTCCTATACCATCACCCAAACCTATCCTGGCTATCCCGCGCACAAAATAGTTATCTGAATTAGTTGGATTAATTTGCATAGCTCGGTTGGCATCTTCCAATGCCCCACGAAAATCTTGAGCAAAGACTCTGGCAGTACCGCGAGCGGTATAGGCAATGGCATTATTCGCATCCAACGCAACCGCTTGGTTTGCATCAACCATCGCACCAGAAAAATCCTGTAATGCCACTTTAGCCAGGGCACGGATGGCATAACTACTGGCCTCTTTGGGATTGAGGTTAATGGCTCGGTTGACATCCTCTAAGGCACCTTGGGGATTTTGCAGATACACCTTGGCTGTGGCGCGCATCAACCAGCCATCTGCTAAATTCGGGTTCAATTCTACCGCCTGATTGGCATCGGCTAAAGCACCGACATAATCATTCATTTGACTCTTGACAAACCCCCGCAAAATGTAGGCTTTATCATAACGAGGGCGCAGGCGAATGGCCTGATCCGCATCGCTCATTGCCCCAGGGAAATCCCGCAGCAGAGTTTTCAAAAAGGCACGATTGCCGTAAATATCCGCATTTTGGGGGTCAAGCCGCAGCGCTTGATTATAATCGGCCATCGCCCCTTGGTAATCTCTTTGCTTCAGGGCTTTCAAAATCCCCCGGCTCATGTACGCCCAGGCCGAATTGGGGTCGAGTTGAATCAATTGATTGAGGGCATTTAACGCCCCCTGAATATCCCCCGCTTCGGACTTCCGTTCCGCCAGAATATACAATTCCTGGGCTGTGGTAGCAGTGGTATTAATTTTAATCGGTTGCCGATTCACCCAAGCGATATACGTGCGAATTGGCACTGCCAAATTAAACCCCGATTTCAGGGCAATCATTCCCTGTTGCGTGGACTGATAACTGCCTTCTGCACGCCCATGTATTCCTACCAACTCTGCCCGCTCATTTAATACCGGCCCCCCACTCATTCCTGGCAATGTATTGTTGGTGTAGGTCAGAGAATAACCGTCCTGCAAAATATTTTCAGAAGTTGCCGTCACATCGCCGCTTGTAAATTGCAAGACCGGTTTGGTAATGGCTGCTCCCGGCAAAGGAAAACCCGCCACATACACACTCATCCCCCGTTTCACAGCCAAATCATTCCCCAATTTGGCCTGCGGATAATGCACCGAACTGCGAAATTCCACCACTGCTAAATCCACCTGCGGTAATTTTTGTATCCGCCGGGAATCGATGGGATAAACCTTGCCATCGTGGGTCGTAATATCTGCTTCTTCACCAGGTTGAATACTCTCAATCACATGTTTGGCTGTTAAAACCTGATAGACATCCCCATTCTTAGCAACAATTGTGCCAGAACCATGCCCTGCCGGAGTTTGGATCAAAACCGTAATTTTTTCCGCAACCGCAGCGATCTGACTTTTACTCAAGGTCGCCTGCGCCATCACCGGCATCCTCTCCCCCACGGGAAACGCAGGCAAGATTCCCCCACCGCTTAATCCCAACAACAACCCTCCCACCACGGTCGCACGCCGCATGGTGTCAGTTACTCCCTTACCTGTGATGCCAAGCCAATTCTAGCAAAGCCCGCGGGCGAATTTGGCCGCGCACCAACTGCCATAACCGCCCCACTTCTGCCAAATGTAAACGGTCATCTTCGGTTAAGGCAAGAATTAATTGCTGGCGCAAAAATTCGCCTTCTTGAGAAAATAAATAGCTCAACGCCGACCCTAAAACCGGTTGTAAATCCATCCCTTCTGCGCCTTCGGCAGCGGCCAGCAAACTCTCTAGGCGTTGCCACTGGAAGCGATTGTCTTTGAATAAAACTTCGAGTAACCGGCGGCGAAATTCCGGCGTTTCTCCCGTCAACAAACGTTGCGCCACGTAGGGATAGGCCGCATCCACAATTCTAAAATTGGGGTCCAAACTCATAGCAATCCCTTCCTGGGTGATCAACGAACGAATAATTAACGCGAAATGGGCCGGAACCCGAAAGGGATAGCGATACATCAAATCGGAAAATTGATCGGTGGCATTCTTGAAACGAAAATCCCTTAGCTGGGTGCCCACCGCCTTCTGCCAGAGCGATTCCAGCGCCGGGACAATGGGTTTAATGTCTGTCCCTGGGGGCAAAAAACCCAAACGCACAAAATCCTGCGCCAATTCCCAATAATCTTTATTCACCAAATGTACTAGGGCATCTGCCAATTGCTCTTTGGCCGCTTGCGTGAGCTGATCCATCATGCCAAAATCAATGTAGGCCAGCCGCCCATCAGGCGTTAGGAATAAATTGCCGGGGTGAGGGTCCGCATGGAAAAAACCAAATTCCAAAAGTTGTTTTAAGCCCGCCCGCACACCAATCTGCACAAACTGGTGCATGGGAATCCCGGCTTTTTGCACCACACTGGCGTCGGTCAATTTGTAGCCGTGAATCCACTCTAACGTTAACACCCGATGACTGGTCCATCCCCAATAGATTTTAGGCACTTTCACAGTGGGGTCATTGCGAAAATTGTCGGCAAATTTCTCCGCATTGCATGCCTCATTCAGATAATCAATTTCCTCAAACAGTTTTTCCCCAAATTCATCCACAATTAGGCTCAAATCGTCCTGCATATGAATGGGCAACCAGGGTTGGATGACATGGGCCAACCACCGCAGAATGTACAAATCCAGGGTCAAAATGGGAATTAAACCCGGACGCTGCACCTTGACCGCCACCTCTTGGCCGCTGGGCAAACGCCCCCGATAAACCTGCCCCAAACTGGCCGCCGCCACAGGTTCAGGGGACAATTCGCGATACAGTTCGGTCACCGGTCGCCCCAGTTCCCGCTCGATCAGGGCAAAGGCCAGTTCGTTGGGGAAGGGGGGGAGTTGGTCCTGCAACAGGGTCAATTCTTCCAAATAGTCCCGCCGTACCAAATCGGGACGCGTGGACAACGCCTGCCCTACCTTGATAAACGTCGGCCCTAACTGGGTCATCAACCGCCGCAGTTGCGCCGCTCGCTGGGGCCGCCGACGTTCTTCCTGACCGGTGAGGTGGTCCCACGCCAACGCCGCCAGAAAGCTGAGCATCGCCACCCCCACCTGGAGCAGCCGCCCCACCACCCGGCCCGGTCGCCAGCGGTAATAAGCCGCAATCGCCGCCGGGTCATACCGCCGCATCTGCTCCAACCGCCCCGCTTTTGCCATGTGTTTTTTCCCCCAATCCTTGAATAAGTTAATAAAAATTTATGTTGATCCCCAACAAAATTTTATCGTTTCTTTACCATTTATTCTCCAGAGGCTTGTGGTTTGGCCCGCCGCTGCAATTGCTGGAGCCATCTGCCTGCTCCTACAGCGACCAGCCAGCAGACCCAGCCAACTGCCGGTTGCCACAGGAGAAACCCCCCCACCCCCAGCATGGCGCCAAACAGGACCCCGATCCCTGCCAAGGTGCGTTGCAGTTCCCAGCCCAGGTCCTGGAGGGGGGGCAAGCCAGTAGCTTGTTGTTGTCGCCGCCAGCCCGGCCCTCCTGGACGAATCCGCCGGTAAAATTCGTTCAAGGTGGTTTCGCTCTCAGGGGGGGTGCAGTACATGGCCGTCAGCCAGGCCAGGGTCGTCATCCCAGTTGTGAGAATTAATCGCCAGCCAAAATCCGGGATTTGGATCACGGGCACTACCGTCGTTCCCAGACCGATGAGAAAGCCAGCCACCATGGCCGTCCATTCGGCCACCGCATTGATCCGCCACCAAAACCAGCGCAGGATCAGCACCGGCCCCGGCCCCGTCCCGATGGCAATCACCAGACGGAACACGGTGGTGACATCCTGGGCATAAAAGGCCGCCACCGCCCCCAACGCCGTGACCACCACCGAGGCCACCCGCCCGGCTGCCACCAACTCCGCCTGCCCGGCCTGGGGACGCCAAAACCGCTGGTACAAGTCGCGGGTTAGGTAGGAAGCCCCCCAGTTGATGAGGGTGGACATGGTGCTCATAAACGCCGCCAGCAACGAGGCCACCACCACCCCCAACAGCACCGGTGGCAAAAAATCCCGCATCAGCCGGGGATACCCTAACTCCGGGTCCGGCAAATCCGGGTACAGGACCTGGGCCACCAACGCCACCACCACCCAGGGCCAAGTCCGCACCACGTAATTCAACAGGTTGAACCACCAGGCCGCCCGTTCCGCCTCCTGCTCATCCTGCGCCGCCGCCAACCGCTGGATAAATTCCCCGCCCCCATCACTGCGCCGAAACGCCCACCACTGCACAAATATATAGGCAAACCACGTACTCGCCGAGAGGCCCGCTTGGTCTCCCCACGGCCACAACTGCAACATTCCCGTCCCTTGGAAATGCGCCACCACCGCCCCCATCCCCCCCACCTGCTGGAGCGCCACCACCGCCACGACCCCCGCCCCCACCAGTGCCAGGACAAACTGCACCAAATCGGTCACCACCACCCCCCATAGACCCGCCACGCCAGCGTAAATCAGCACCAACACGCTCACCCCAACCACACGCCACAGCTTGCCCTGACCGCCTGGGTCCAACCCCAAACTCCCCCACACATCCAGGGCATCCATCACTTTCACCATCGCCAACATTGCATAACCCATGCCAATACAATTTATTGGCACGGCAAATAAAAACGCCTTCGTTGCCCGTAAAAAGGCTGCGGGTTTACCGCCATAGCGCAATTCGGTCAACTCCGCATCCGTGATAATTTCCGCACGTCGCCACAACCGGGCAAAAAGATACATCATCACCACATGAGTCAAGCCAAAACACCACCATTCCCAGTTGCCTGCCACCCCCCGTTTTGCCACCAAGCCACACACATACAAGGGCGTATCTATCGAAAATGTCGTCGCCGCCATACTCGTCCCTGCCAACCACCAGGGCAACGAACGTCCAGACACAAAAAAATCCACCAAACTGCGGGCACCTTGGCGGGATAAATACAACCCCAAAAACAAGCTCAAGCCTAAATAAATCCCCACCACCACCCAATCGACAATGCCCATCGTGGCTCCAAAAACGGCTTAGGAATCCCTTGATTGCACCGGCTAGGGAAACGGTACGTCCCCAAAGCCAAAACCATCAGATAAATGTATTAAACCACAGGCATAACCCCAAAATTCCTACAGAAATTCAGATTGCCTTAAACAGGATACACCTGCAAGTCACATCGTTCCGGCTTTGGTTTGCACAACTTGACCCTGCTGCACCCTTAGAATTCTGTCGCAATCGTAAGCCCTAAAGTTCAGGCCAATTCCATGGTTACCTTCACCCTACATTCTATTGGAAAGGAGTAGGACCCTTCGCAATCCTCATTTCTGAGCTTGAGCGGTGAAGATACACCAGCCGCTGGCAACGCGCTTTCTGCTTTGGCAGATTTACTTTTGAAATTGCCCAAATTGCAATTCGTAGACCGTATCTTCCTGTTCTGTTTCTAACGTAATGGCCGAGCGGGGATAGGCCACGCACAACAGGGCAAACCCCTGGGCCATCAAGGCCGGACTCAATCCCATGGCCTCCGGTTGCGCGACCGTGCCGCTGTGCAAACGGGCTGCACAGGTCGTACAAATACCCGCTTGGCAGGAGGAGGGCAACTCTAGTCCTGCTGCCGCCGCACTGGCTAAGATGGTTTGGTCGGCGGGTGCGTCAATGGTGAACACCTGCCCCTGGTGGTGAATCTGCACGGGAAAGGTCTCGGTCATAGGCGGTAGATCGGGCCACTCCAAACCGTATTGTACCGCTCCGAAAGACTTACACAACGCCGAGCGAAAGTTGGATTTCGCTCGACTTGTTGCTTCCTTCCTGATTCAACGATTCATACCTAGTCGGCGAACCGACCCCGGCAGAGGAATCTCCACAGGCGTCACTTCCCCTGGAGCTCAGGGTAGTTTGATACCACTTCACCAAGTTGAGGGAGGCATTGAAGTCCCTGTCTATCTCGCCAAAACCACATTTTTGGCAGCGAAACACTCTCTGGTTCAGTGGCATATTTTGTTGATGACCACACCGAGAACGGCTGGAAGGATAAAACCTATCCACCACCACCAACTGACAGCTATAGAGCTTGGCTTTGTCCTCTAGCTGTCGCTTAAACTCAAAGAAACCACAGTCAGCGATACTCCCCGCTAACTTGTGGTTCTTGAGCATACCTGATACATTTAGGTCTTCAATTACTACCACCCGGTGTTTTCGGGTTAAGTAAGTAGTAATCTTGTGCAGATTGTCCTTCCTGATGTCTGCAATTCTTTTGTGAACTTTTGCTACCCGCTTGACCGCTTTCTTCCGGTTCTGAGAGCCTTTTTTCTTCCGGCTTAATTGCCTCTGCAACCGCTTTAAGCGTTTCTTGGCTTTTCGGTAAGGCTTAGGGTTAGCAAAAACCTTCCCGTTAGAACAAGTGGCAAGGTTGTTATAGCTAGGTAGGTTAAGGTTGTCGCTTTAAGATTCATGGCTACGCCATTGTGGGGTTACGCCCAGCGGCCT
>NZ_JBRCEP010000006.1:0-5362 GCF_053491055.1 Gloeomargarita sp. | reverse complement strand
AAAACCATGACATCCACAACTCTAAACCTTCATGACTTCATCGATTCAGTCATCTGCATGTCAACCTTTGCCTGTTTAGCTATAGATGTGAGAAAGGGTGCTAGAAGCATGAATTCTATACCTACCTGTGTATTTATTGGGATTGAATCCGATTGAAATGATGTGACCAGTGTTAAAGCATTTTACTCGGTAGTTTCCTAGAGTTGCGAAGTGTCACATGGAACAGATAGTGCAGACTTCTTTATTGCTGATTAATCCATTTTATTCCCAAAGTTAGTTTGCTAAGTTTTGCTACTCTACACCTTGATTATTTGACGGGTTGTAATGTTTTCTCTTATTTGTTATATGTCATATTCCTTACTTTTTTGTATACTATCTTACGAGATAAAGTTTTGTTTTTGAATAACGAATTTGGAAATTGATTTCCGGCTAGGTATAATTTTCTTAACTTAGTTAAATTGTTAATTTCCGGTGGCAAGAATTGCAGTTGATTGTTTTCAAGATGTAGTGTTTCTAAATGAGTCAAATTCCCAATTTCCGGTGGCAAGAATTGCAGTTGATTGTTCTCAAGAAACAGTACTGTAAGATAACTTAAATTACCAATTCCTGGTGGCAGAGATTGAAGTTGATTGTTTTCAAGATGTAGTGTTTCTAAATAAGTCAAATTCCCAATTCCTAGTGGCAGAGATTGAAGTTGATTATTCTCAAGATATAGTCTCATGAGCCGATGTAAATTCCCAATTTCTGGTGGCAGAGATTGCAGTTGATTATTTTCAAGATGTAGAAATTTCAACTCAGACAAATTCCCAATTTTCTGTGGTATGGATTGCAGTTGATTGTACGCAAGATATAGTATTCTGAGCTGCCTTAAATTTCCAATTTCCGGTGGCAGATGTTGAAGCCGATTGTGTCCAAGATATAGTTCTTGAAGCCCACCTAAGTTACCAATTTCTGGGGGTAATGTCTGGAGATTGTTATTAGAAAGACGTAGTTCTTTTAGTTGGGTTAAATTACTAATCTCTAAGGGCAAATCTTTTAAATTCAGGTTAGACAAATCGAGACTACTAATTTTATGCTCAAGACAATATGCTATTCTTTTTAATGCTTCTTCATACCCTTTATCTTTCATCCTCTTGACTCCTTTCCCTGTTTGTTTTTAAGCCATTTATCATATAATATAGCATACAAAGGTTAATATGCTATGGGTTGCTGGATGTAGCTCCTACCTTGGTTCCCCATAACAAAGCGTGATGTAGACCTTCAGGTGACAACCTTAACCTAGCCGGCGATACGACATGACCTTTAACGAGTCTGACCGAAATGTGCGAAAAGTCCCGCCTTGAAGGGCAGGAAGGATGGCGCTATAATCTGCCAAAACCTAAGACAGTCTACGGCGGGGCTTGAACCCAAGTTTTTCGGTCAGAATTCTTCTGAGGGGTGGGAGAAGCTATCTATTCTGCCCTGCAGCCTTTGGGATGCACGAATTTTTCTTGTGGTTGATAAAAGGGATGCTGGGGCAGGAAGCTTGCCTTTCACCCCTAGTGGTGAGGGCCGGGAGGGTATCATAAGTCACTGGGAGCGGTATCTCCCTCAACACTCATTAGCCCACCTCGCATAGGTATAGGAATAGGTTCCCTACTAAGAGAAAGGTATTTTTTTCCTTGTCCCTTTACCTCCTTAATCGGCTCACAAGCATAAATGGTCTTTAAATCTGTTGCAAATGGAAGATTTGATAGGTGACTTGTGTTTCCCCATCTAACCCTAACTCTACCCAAGGCAAGCCTGTAAAGTTGCCTTTGGTGGCAAACACGCGGAATTTCATGAATATACTGATATTTAGCATCCATGGTAATTATCTTTTTCTTATGTTCAGCCTTGCGAAATATATTAGGGCATGGGTCTTGGGTATAGGCTGGAACAACTGTTCCTGAGTATTTAGATACATACTCCGGACCTGAAATTTCTCCTTTTGACTTAATTCTAGCCAAATCCCCTTGACTTGCATAATGTGCCTTCTGATACTTGGATTCCTTACTACACTGATCAAGGTTCAACCCAACTGTTACGTTAGAACCCTGCGGCAACAAAGGTTCATCGTTGGTAGAACCTACTACTTCTGGTCCCCGGAAGTCACCACTTTCAATCTTATAAGGGTTTTGCAAAAGTGTATTGGCGGCAATCCAATCCCCACCTGCCTTACCAAGTAACTGCTCCTGCAAGCCACTTACCATAAGGTATAGCTGATACGGTCCACCGGAAGGTCTATTGAGCCTCAATTGCAGGTTTGCACAATTAGTAAATCCATTTGCAATCTGTTTAAAAGTACACTTAGTTTTGACAAAGCGGTTCGTGCCACTAATGATAGTTTGGTTCCTTCTCCATGGTTGGCTTACCAAGTCTGAGGGGAGGCGGTCATCATAGGTAAAATTAATAACCCCATGAAAGTTCATCTCCTTTGCTGCCTGAACAATCACAAACTGCTTATACTCCATTCCAGCTTGTCCTGCAGTTGGCTGACTAACCCCTGCAGAGTCAATTGTATGTTCCCATAAATCAAAGTTATCCACAATATCGTAAATTTTTACATTCCCTAACCACTTGGCTGGCACTTTACCTAAATTCAGCGGCTGAGAGCTATTTTGAATATCAACAAACTGAGGTGTACTCTCAATACTGGCAAGTCCCCCCCAACTTAAAACTCCCATTAATTTCTCTAAAACTGGTATATTTACAATCGTCTCATGACAATTACCGTAATCACAAACCAGACGCGCAAGCTTCCCCCAACTTGTTTGCACGCTACTAAGTCCTGGCCAGGCAACCCCTATCGCCCCCGAAAAATAACGAGCATCAATCTTACCCACCGATACCGCATTCGCATAGTGCTGCCAATTGTCGATAACCTTTTGACTGTTGTACATTAAAGGTAAACGTATATCCTGAAATGTTACAAACTTACAGGTATCAGTTAATAAACAAACAGGTGTATCTTTATAAGTCTCATGACTTTTATTAACACAAAAGGGCACTGTAGTAGAATTAGATTGCCAAAAACCTAATGGACACTTGATTCTTGGGTGAATAATAACCTCCTCCTTTCCTTCGCGCTCTTTGGAAAAAACTGCACCCGCCTTGTTCTCATATACTGCTTCTAAACCTAACCCATTACTCACCTTGGCAGAAACCCTTGGCTGATTGACAGCTATTGATAGAGACGCAAAACCAACCGCTGCCAAACTTAAGCTTACCCCTCGTGTCCACTCTTTCACTTGATACCCCCCCCTCTGCTCGACCTTATTCATAGTGTAGTAACATACTCCCATCGCTGTAATCGGGAGCTACTGCAATAACTTTCCACGTGCAGCCGCGGAATGACCCTCCGCATAGCTGTTCTGTTATATTATAACTTGACACTCCCGCTCCATAAAGTCAGGGTATTCTTATGTAGTCTACAGACGGACT
The DNA here is from genome assembly GCF_053491055.1 of Gloeomargarita sp. Lineage (NCBI taxonomy): Bacteria > Bacillati > Cyanobacteriota > Cyanophyceae > Gloeomargaritales > Gloeomargaritaceae > Gloeomargarita > Gloeomargarita sp. The sequence continues at coordinate 1,900 of NZ_JBRCEP010000006.1, read as the reverse complement.
GATACATTTACGCTGAACACTGCTGAACATTACTGCCCAACAGTGAAACGATAGCATTCTGCTCATGTCTGAACAGAAAGGCTGTATCCCGCAATGCTCTGAGAAAAATTCCCAAAGCTCCGTTCCAATCCCGTGGCAGGCGATGTTTACATACTGGGCATTGAAACATCCGATGCCCACCTAAACCCTCATGCACATAACCACATTTGGTGCAGGTTTTGCTGGTATAGGCTTCAGAAACATCCACCACCACCAGGTTTTTCTTCTGCGCTTGGAATTTCAAGAACTGTTTGAACCGGTAATGTGCCCAGGTCAGCATCGCTCTAGCCGTCTTGGTACCGATTTTCCGCTTGACTTTGGCTACCATGTCGGCAGACTCGAAAGTAGGCAGAAAAATCACCCGGTAGTTATCCGTTAGGAACGATACAACCTTGCGGTGGCACTCGTCCACTAGGTTCCTGATTTTCTGTCGCAGTCGAAACGCCGCCATCCGCATCCTGCGTCTGCGTTTGGCGTTTACCTTAGACATCCTGGAACTGAGGTTGTCTAAGCATTGGCACAAACGGGTGATGCGACCGAAATCACCCGCGCCAAATTCTAGAAAACTATCCCCGTCAAAACCTGTCAAAAAAGTCCTTACGCCGGGGTCAAGGGCGATAATCCCTCTTGCCAACGTGCATTGCGAATTGACAGGCTCCGGGAAAATAGCATACCAACGGTCTTTTACCCGCATCAACGCTGTTCCATATTCACAGGAAGATGGAATGTCTTCTGTTGCGCTAAACGATAAACCTTTGGTCAATCGTGGATACCACGTCCCGTTGCTGAAATTGCTGTTGTTGAACTGCAATGTATGACTGGCGTCTCGGACGCTGCGAAACTTGGCTTTCGGACTTTTGCCAAATGCTTCCCACGCTTCCATAATCGCATTCTGCCTAATATGACACGGCGTACTTTTCACCCACTCAGGTAAGTCCGAGTGCATGATAATGTCTCGCAGCTTGAACTTGCTCGGTCGTCCGTGCTGTCGTTGGTAGGCAATGGCTTGGTTGTAGCAGAATCGGCACGCCGCCTGCCAATGTTTCCAAACTTTAGCCAACGCCGGTTCGGGGTAAATCCGTATCTTTCTCGATTGCAACCCGGTACTTTCTGAGTCCGTAGAGCCGACTACTGAAGCAGTGCAGGATGGTGAGGATGTCCTCAACCAATTCCTGTTGGGGAGAAAGGTGCGGATCATCGAGAACCACGACTTCGCAACCGTATTGACGGCAGTACCACTCAACGAACTCAAATCCAAAGCGGCAGAGTCTATCCCGGTGAGCGACCACAATTGTTCCGACAACTCCTGCACGAACTCGTTCCAATAGGGCAAGGAACTTTGGTCTCTTGAAGTTGAGACCGCTGCCAATTTCTCCGACCACCTCGGCTCCAGGATAGAGGTTAACCAACCTCGCCATTTGTCGCTCCAAGTCTGGTTTCTGTCCTCGACTACTAACTCTGGCGTACAAGACAACCCGCCTGACTTTCTTTGGCGCTCTGATGTAGCTGTCCAGGTCGTACCTTCTAGCCCTGCCTGATGGTGTACGTGTTGCATTGATCCAACCTTTCTGTTCCCATCGCCTCAAAGTGTGGAGACACACCCCAAAATAATCCGCCGCTTCTCTCGGTTTTGCATACTTGGTCATACCGAACATGACTACGCTGAACATATTATACATTATTTTCAGCATAGTTCAGTTTATCACTGGCTAGAACTTTACTCTCTTTTAGCTTTCCTGTAGGAATTGGCACAAACTGCTGGTTGTTTCTACGTCCCATATCCGATCCGTCTTTCTGTCCAGAATTCCAGCCAAAAACAACCGTGCCAATTTTGTTCTCTAAGCAATGGTTGATAATTAGC
>NZ_JBRCEP010000005.1:0-16112 GCF_053491055.1 Gloeomargarita sp. | reverse complement strand
TTTAAATCGGGAGAGTATTTCGGTAGATATATCAATTCACACCCAGCGGCTGCCACAACCTTCCGAACGAGTTATAGCTATAGCTAGGTAGGTTAAGGTTGTCGCCTGAAGATTCATGGATACGCCACACTTCCCTATGGGAAACCAATGTGGGGCTGCGCCCAGCAACCCATAGCATGTCAACCTTTGTATGCTTAGCTATATTGAAGCCAGAAGACTGTACAGACAAAGTAGAGAAAACTCAAAAAGCTTCTGGCCAATTTATCAAAAAAATACATGTCGGTACTGCGTTAACTTGGAAAAAAGGATGCAATCAAATGCCTTGCTTTTTCGTTCCCAATATTGACTCTATCTTCTGGCTGTAAAAAAGTCAGTATCTTCTGCCATTTATTTTCATCTCAAACCACCACACTCATCTTTTGTCTTCCATAAATCATCGTTTCTATTTTACATAAGCTCAACACAACCTAATAACTAACAGTATTGGCAACACCATGAAACAAACTATAGCAAACCCAACTTATAGGAACACCAACTGAAAACATCATTCTTGTCAACCACCCCCCAAACCACCCAAGACACACCCCGACTCCGCAAAAATGTGTTACATTGATTAACAGTGCTTAGCAATGATTTTAATTTAGGAGTGCAGGTATGACTGGTTTGGTGGCTCGGCTGTTGCGGTCGGATGGGATGCCTGGGTTGGGGCAGCAAGTGGTTTGGTCGGTGTGGCGCGTGGTGGTGGGGGTGATGATGATCCACAACGGTTTTGACAAGTTGGCGGATATTCCGGGGTTTGCGGAAGCCTATGTGCAGGTGATTGGTTTGCCGTTTCCGATCTTTTTCAGCTATGTGGCGGCAGGCACGGAGATTGTGGGTTCGGTGTTGCTGATTTTGGGCTTGGGGACGCGCTTGGCGGCGATGAGTCTGTTGGCGACGATGGCGGTGGCGATTTACCACCACATCAAGGTAGCTGGGCTTAGCCTGCCCTATCTGGAATTGTCCGGTGTGTATGCGGCCTGCTTCCTGATGTTAACGGTGCAAGGGGCGGGTTGGTTTTCCTGCGACCACCTGCTTGGGCAATGGTTAACCGCTCAGGTGCAATCCCGCCAGATTAAAAACCTGGAACAATCCCTGCAGGCGACGCCTCGCCCCCAGAAGGTGTTGAAGTCCTAGGGACAACGGCGGTGACTGCTCCGGTTGCGGTTCCAAGGTGTAGGATAGAAACAAGGGGCCTGTGTTTGGGGTGATCCTGAATCGAAACGCCTATGGCAACGGTATTGATTGTGGAAGATATGCAACCGGAAGCGGCACTGCTGGCCGGTTATTTGCAGGGGGAGGGTTTTTTGGTCAACCGGGTCGCCAGTGCGGAGGAGGCGCATCAGTATCTGGCTAAACAAAAACCCGATTTGATCGTGCTGGATGTGGTGTTGCCGGGAGAAAGTGGGTTTGAGTTTTGTCGCCAGGTGAAAAAACAACCGGAGACGGCGGACATTCCTATTATTATTTGTTCGAGTAAACAGGGGGATATTGATAAGTTTTGGGGGATGAAACAGGGGGCATCTGCCTACCTCACCAAACCGGTGGACAAGGAAGAATTAGTCCGCACGGCTCGGAGTCTGGTGGGACGGCGCTAAAGCCACGGCCAAATCCACCAGGGCATTACAAATGGCAGCAGCCACGGCAGAACCCCCTTTGCGCCCTTGCACGAGGATTTGGGGGATAGGGGTTTGAGCCAACTGGGCTTTGGCTTCCAAAACATGCACAAACCCCACCGGGGCGGCAATCACCAGCGCTGGGGGGGAGGTCAGACTGGGGTACAGGGCGCAGAGTTTGGCTAAAGCCGTGGGGGCATTGCCAATCACCACCACTGCCCCAGGATATTGGGTGAGGGCCTGGGCCATCCCCAAAGCAGCGCGGGTCTCGCCTGCCGGTTCCAAGGGCGCTAGGTCCAGGGCGTTCACCAGGGGATTGGGTAAATGGGTAGCCAGATGATTTTTCACCCCTTGCGCCACCAACCCCACATCTGTCACCACCGGGGCATTCTGGCGCAGGGCGCGTATCCCCACCGCAATCGCTTGGGGACTAAACCGCAGGAGATACTTGAATTCAAAATCCGCTGTGGCGTGAATCACCCGCCGAATGATGGCGTATTCTGCCGCATTCCACCCCCAGGGATGACCGCCTATTTCCCGGTCAATCATGGCAAAACTGGCGGCTGTAATTGGGTCCAAATCCATAACCGCATCCCCACTACTTTTCCAGTGTCGGGGATGGCTCTTCCCGGTAGGTGCTGATTGTAGAAATTTGTAACCGAAAATCCCCCGGCTGGAAGGTGGGATTGCGCTGCCCATCGTAGGCAAATTTACTCAGCATGATTTGCAGGGAGACCACCTGGCGCAGATTGATAGGGGGGGCGTTGGGCACGGTTTTGGCGCGAAAGACCGGCACCAAGTCGGCAAACGGAATTTTGACCGTGATCCAAGTAGCCGGTTGGGTGTCGAATTGGGCGCTGTAGGCCAGGCTGTCCCAACCGGAACTGTCCCTCAGCAAAAACTTGTACCGCTTGCCATCCCCCCGCACCCGCAGGGCTAGACCGGTGGCCGCAGACAGGTCCAGTGGGGGTTCCAGATTCCGGGTACGAATGGAGGCAAACCCGCCGTTATTTTCCGTCGTCACCGTTCCTTCAAACCGGGCACCCGCCGGGTCCAACACCAACTGGCTGCGGCTCAGCCCCCCCATCACCACGTCATCCAAAGCACCCCAGAGGGCGACCGTCGCCGGTTGCGTCATATCCATCAGCAGTTCTCCCTGGGGCGTCACGGTGGCCGGGGGGGGACTCAGACCCAAAACCCGCTGCACACAGGCGACAACCGGCAACGCCTCAAAATAGGTCACCGTCTGCCAGAACCGCGCAACATCGGGCCAGGGCATGGGGACAGACCAGACTTCTTCTTTATCCATGATAAATTCAATCGGCCAGCAGATCAGCAGCCAACGTGCCCTGAGCCACCGCTGTCACCGGGCCGGTCATGGTGATGGCAAAATCCGGGGCGATCCGAATGGCCAATTCCCCCCCCGGCATCGCGACCGTGACCGCAGCGTCACACAATCCCAACCGATGCACCACCGCCGCCGCCGCACTGCTGCTGCTCCCTGAGGCCAAGGTATAGCCCGCCCCCCGCTCCCAAATCTCCAGCCGCAACCGCTGGGGGGAGACCACCTGCACAAACTGCACATTTGTCCGCTGGGGGAAATAGGGATGGGTTTCCAAAGCCGGGCCGTAGGTCTGCGCCAACGCTGGGGTCGCCTCCGGCACCACAACCACACAGTGGGGATTGCCAATTGTCGCCGCCGAGAAAGTGAAGGTTTGCCCCAGCACCTCGATCGGCTCTTGGAGCACCTCCCGGTCGGGCCCCGTCACCGGGATCAACCGGCTGTGAAACGACACCCGCCCCATATCCACCTGCACCTGCCGTCCCCCCTGCTGCACCTGCGCTTGCACCCGCCCGCCCAGAGTCTGCACGTAAAACGGTTGCGCGCCCACCTTCCCCTCGTCCCAAAGATAGCGGGCAAAAATGCGCAGACCATTGCCGCTTTTTTCCGCCTCCGAGCCGTCCGGGTTAAAAATCCGCAGGCCAAAATCCGCCCCCGGCGCCGGCAAAGGCCCCAGCAAAATCCCATCGCTCCCTAGGCCAAAATGCCGGTGACACAACCGCTGGATCGTACCGGGGTGCAAGGGAAATCCCAAGCGTTGCGGGTCCAGCACCAAATAGTCATTCCCCAGGGCGTGGTATTTCCAAAAGGGCGTCGCCAACTAATTCGACTCCTCCTCGTACTGCCGTTGGGGCAAATTGACCGGCGGTTGGTAGGGTTCCGCTTCTGCCCAGGCATCGGTTTCCAAATCCACCTCCGCCGGTTCCGGTTCCAAAGGCTCCACATAGGCCGTTTCCACCCGGCGGGGGGTCTTGCGGGCAGGCACCTCCGGCGCTGCCCAGTCCTCCTCGGTACGTACCCGCTGGCGTTCGCCACTGCCTAAGCGATTCTCGTAGCTCACGGGCGTCGGCAGATAGTTGGCGTCGTCCTCTCGCTCCCAAGGGGGTTTGCCGATCCCCACCGCCTCCAACCAGCCGCGGGTGAGTTGGTTGAGCCGCTCTTCCGCCCCCTCAAACACAATCAGCTTATTGGCACCGACGCTGACTACTTCCTCCACCGACAATTCATAGGTACTCAGCAACCGGGCCGGAATCCGGGGTACCCCCAGGGAATCAATCACCAGGTGGGAAATCCGCCCATCGGCCACCGCAAATTCAAAATCCCGCACCTTGCCCAAAAATTCCCCCGTTTCCGTCACTACTTCAGTCCCCACCAAACGGGTGTAGGGCGTTAGGTCCAACTCCTCCACCACCTGGTCATCGTCCACCAACACCACATCCCCAATCTGCCGCACCTGCTCCCACCGCAGCGAGTGGCTCGGTTCCCCCGGCAAATAATTACTCACCAGCGAGTCTTTCATATCCAAAGCCACCACCTGCCAAGCGTCCACGTCACACCAAACCTGGCTGACTACTCCCAAACGTCGTCCCCGGTCGCGGGTAATCACTTGGCAATCAATCAGCGCCGAACGAAAACAAACCTGGGTTGTCGCTTTCATATTACGTGCCGGTGAGACAATCCAGCCCAAGGGCTATCCCTCTATCTTAACGGGATTTGCTTTGCCTGTTTTTTAAGAGCCGGTGGTCTGCATCGCCAACCGTTCCTTGAGTTGCCGCAGCGCATCCGCCCAGCGGGGGTCGGGTTCTGCCGCCTCGTAGCTGGCGTTGACTGCGGCACGAACAGGTTGGGCAGCCGCTTTGCGCCGGTTCTGTTGCCGCTGACTGTTGCGGTTGGGGGCATCGCGGCGGGGTTTGGGCACCGGTTCACTCATCCCTGGGGTGTCCGTTGCCACCGCATCCTGAGCCTGGGGAACCTGGGATTCCTTGCCCGCTTTGTCTTTCTCCTTCTCCTTGTCCTTGTTCCGGGGCAGGGCTTTTTCCACCTTCAGGGGTTGCTCCCGAAAAGGCTGCCCGTTGAAGCGGCTAACCAGGCTGTCTGCCTCCGCTTCCGTTTTCACCGTGATAAACCCAAACCCCCGGCATTTGTTGGTTTTGCGGTTGGTAATCAGCTTCAGAGATTGAATGTCCTGCGCCGCCCGGAACAGGGCATCCAACTCCTGTTTGTCCACATCTTCGGGCAAATTGCCCACATAAATCCGCACGGTCATAAAACACCTCCTAAATTCGGCACGCCATTGGGCAAAGGAACAGCATTGCAGGAGCTTCTCAAGGGTGGGTGGTGGGGCAGGATTGAACGAACAAAGTTGTAACAAATCCTGAACCTTGGCCAGTACAGAACCCTAAGGCCGACCGGCACCTTATTTAGATTATCACACCCCAGGCCGCGGTGGAAAAGCCGTGATCCCCGCCTATTAATAACCCACTGCTTGTACATCCATCGCCCATTGGGCCACAACCCGGATGACCCCACTGCGAAAATGTCCCTGGGGGAACAACTCCAGCCAGCGAAATCCGGGATAGGCAGTATCTAAGGTAAACGTGGCGGCGTGCGGGGCAAATTGAATACACGTCGAAGGACTGCTGTAATAGGTCACCCCCCGGCGCTGCCACGTACACTCCTGATGCACATGACCACACACAACCACCTTCACCTGGGGATGGGCATCACAGACTTGCCAAAATTCCTCCGGGTTGGCCAGGCGACTGTCATCCAACCAGGGCGAACCCACCGGAAACAAAGGATGGTGCAGGGCAATCAGGGTCGGTTCCGAAGACTGGTGCAAAATAGACGCCAGCCGCTGCAATTCGGTCGCCGCCAAATGCCCCCCCACCGCCCCCGGCACCGGCGAGTGGAGCAAAATAAACCGCCAGCCCCCCTGCACCCAGGTTTTTTCAGGACGACAACTGCCCTGGCTCAACGCCTGGCTTAGGGTCTCCAGGTGGTCGTGGTTCCCCGCCGTCCAATAAATTGGGCACGTCAAGGGCTGGAGCACCGTCAGGAGGTGCTGGTACGAAGCCGGGGTTTCATCCTGGGACAAATCCCCCGTCAACAGCACCACATCGGGTTGATACCGCTGCACCTCGGCCACCACCGCCTGCAAGGTCAATTGGGTGGGACAGCCGAGTAACGCCTGCTGCGGGTCGGCGAACAGATGGGTATCGGTGATTTGGACGACCCGCAACGGCTGGGACATGACTAGGGCTTAATCGTCGTAAACCCGGCACTCGGCAGCATCCGGGTTGGCATCACAGTACTGTTCCAGGGAGGTTTTGCCTTTGCCCTGTTCCCGCTGGTGCGCCGCCTCCGCTTGCAGTTCTTCCACCACATCCCAGGCGACGGCGCATTCCGGGTCTGCCTCCCCTTTGAGGTCGCAGATGGCGCGGGCAGCCTCCCGTTCGGCTTTGATTTGGGCGTGAATATCGCTCATACAAAAATCCTCATCTTTATCGCTACAGGGTACGTTCTACCTTTGTATCGCAGACACATCCGTAGCCCCTGCTTTTATTGTAGTTTTTTCAGAATTCCCTGTCAGTTGTTGGGCCAGCGCCGTTAACCGGGCCAGTCCTGTGCATGCCCCCTGGATCAAGGCCAGCGCCGCTTTCGGTTGCCGCAACATCGCCCAGACCAAAGGCAGGAGGTGCAATTGCCCGGTCGTCCCATCCACTGCCGCCCCCACATCGGGCAGCACCTGGTCCATCCTGTCGCAGACCACCCGCACCATGCCCAAGCGGGGGAGGTACTGCAACAGGGGGTAGCCTTCCATTTCCACCACCGCCGTCCCCCAAATGCGCCCCAAGGTTTGTTTCGCCTGGGGCTGGGTGACGACTTGGGGCACAGTGACGCTGGTGACCACAGGCAGGCGCAACCGCTGGGTCAACCATTGGGTGATGTCCGGGTCGTAGGCCCGGGTCGTCCCGCTGCCTGCATCGGTCGAACTCTGGCAGATCACCGCATCGCCCACCTGCCATTGGGGGTGTAGCCCTCCGGCTAAACCAAGGAGAACGGCATTTTTTCCCGCTAATTCCCGTTGATGCACCGCCCACCACCGGGACAAGGTTCGCCCACCCAGGGGCAGCGCCAGCACCGGCCAAGCCGGGTCAGCCCCCCGTCGCACCGCCTGGTATTCCGCCCCTTGGGGCGCCAACAGAATCAGGCGGGGGAGATTTGCGTTTGTTTGGGGGGCAACCATTGCAGCACCCGCAGAAGGGTTTGGGACAGGCGCGCCAGTAACCGGGGTTGGAGCAATTCCGGGTCAAAGGCGCGCATGCGGTAGGCATTTTCCGCCACACAGGTCGCCAAAAACTGCCGCAGGGTCAAATCCGGGGCAAACACCAACGCCCCCGCTGCCGTAAAGCCACTCCCTGTGGTGGCCGCCCCGCGAAAAGAACCCACCAAATGGCTCAGGGCTTTGCCGTAATTCCACAGGGTGTTCACCGCCCGGTAGGGCGCCACCCCCCAGCCCCGGCGACTTTGCTCGTAGGCCAGCCAATTCACAAAAAACACAATGTGGCGGGCTTCTTCGTCAATAATCGGGTCAAACAAAGTAAACAGCGCCTCCGGGAAAAACCCCGACCGTTGGGCAATGCGGAAAAAGCCAAAGGCAAAAAACGAATCCAAACACTCGCTAAAGCCAAAATCCACAAACGCCTGCCGCAAATTCCGAGGCGGGGTATAGGGCGGGTCGAGATTGACAGGAATGTCGTACCGTTGCACCAGACCGGCAAGCAACCGCCCATGTCGGGCCTCTTCCGTCGCCTGCAGGGCCACCGCTTGGCGAATCAGCGGGTCATCGATTTCCTCAGCAAACGCCTGTGCCATCATCCCTGCCCGTTTTTCCGTGGCCAAGGCCTCCTGCCAAAAGGGAATCCCCCGCAAAAAGTCCAGAGTTTTCCCATCCAACTCCGGCCAAGGGAAGCTATCTGGGTCGTAGGTTCGGTGCGTTTCTAACAAACTGCGACAGAACAAATCCCGATGGGCAGGACTTCCCAACCGCATGGCGTTTCTCCCGGCACACAAAAGACCCCTCCCACCTTACCAAATCCCACGCCCCCACGAAACTCCCCCCAGGGCCGCTGCCGGGTGTGGTAAAGTCGTACCGAGGCAGTCGGATGTGTCCATGTCCCTGATTCAACACCTGCAACAGCAACTGCGCCGGGGCGAAACCACCAGCGTCAAGTTGGTCGAACAGTACCTGGACCGGATTCGCCAGCGGGAACCCCAGGTGCGTGGCTATCTCACGGTGACGGCAGAACAGGCCCTTGCCCAAGCCCAGGCCCTAGATGCCCGGCGGGCTCAGGGGGAAGACCTGGGATGGTTGATGGGAATTCCCATCGCCCTGAAGGACAATCTCTGCACCCAAGGCATCCCGACCACCTGTGCCTCCCGCATCCTCGAGCATTATCGGCCTCCCTACAACGCCACCGTGGTCGAGCGGTTGACCCAAGCGGGGGCGGTGGTCTTGGGCAAAACCAACCTGGATGAATTTGCCATGGGCAGTTCCACCGAACATTCCGCCTTCCAAATCACCGCCAATCCTTGGGATACGCAGCGGGTGCCGGGGGGTTCCTCCGGGGGGTCGGGGGCAGTGGTGGCAGCGCAGGAATGTGTGGCGGCGTTGGGTTCGGACACAGGTGGCTCGATCCGGCTCCCGGCGTCTTTTTGCGGGGTTGTCGGGGTCAAACCCACCTATGGCCGGGTATCTCGCTACGGCTTGGTGGCCTATGCCTCTTCGCTCGATCAAATTGGCCCTTTAGCGCCTACGGTGGCGGATGCGGCGATTGTCTTGGGTGTGATTGCCGGGCATGACCCCAAAGACAGCACCAGTATTGATACGCCCGTGCCGGATTATTTAGAAGCGTTGGGGCACCTACCGGCGACCCAACCCTTGGCGGGATTGCGCTTGGGGGTGATCCAGGAAACCCTAGGGGAGGGCTTGGACCCGGAGGTGGCGCAGGCGTTTGACCAGGCGGTGCAGCAATTAGAACGATTGGGCGCCCAAGTCATTCCCATCTCCTGTCCCACCTTTGCCGCTGGCTTGGCCGCCTACTACATCCTGGCGCCGGCGGAGGCTTCGGCGAATTTAGCGCGTTACGATGGGGTGCGCTATGGGTTGCGGGTCGCGGCGGATGACCTGGTGAGCATGTACGGCAAAACGCGGGCGCAAGGCTTTGGCCGCGAGGTAAAACGGCGGATCATGCTGGGCACCTACGCCCTTTCCCAAGGGTACTACGACGCCTATTACCTGCACGCCCAGAAGGTGCGGACGTTGATCCGGCGGGATTTTGACCAGGCGTTTACCCAGGTGCAGGCGCTGTTGTCACCTACGGCTCCGGTCCCTGCCTTTCCCATTGGCAGCAAAGACAACGACCCCCTGAGTATGTATCTCACGGATTTGATGACCATTCCTGTCAATTTGGCGGGTTTGCCTGCCTTGAGTGTGCCCTGTGGGTTCACCGCCGCTGGTTTACCGATTGGGTTGCAGGTGATCGGTCCGGTACTGCAAGAAGCGCTGATTTTGCAAATTGCCCATGCCTACGAGCAAAGTACCCCCTGGCACAAGCAGGTGCCCCCCCTAGTGCGGGATTGACGGGCATGGAACGGAGCTGGTCGTTGGCACTGGCAGGAGGTCTGGTCGCCCTGGGCATGGTGGGTTTACTGCTGTGGCGGGGACGGCAAACCTGGCGCGAACAGGGGGCGACGGTGCCTGCCTCAGCCCCGTCACCGCGGCAACCTGCTGGGGGTGGGGGGGTACGGGTGGCAATCTCAACGGCGGGGCCGACCAACCAAGAGCAGGAAGCCATGGCCCTGATCAAAAGTTTGTACCAAGCCCTCTCAGAAAAGGATTGGGATCACGCCCGACTCGCCTACACACCGGCGATGCAAAACCAATTTGACCCCGCTTTTTTTGCCCAGTTTGTGCGGGTAACGGTGCAGGATTTGCGAGTGATCAAAAGCAGTGCCGGGCAGTGGCGCTTGATCGGAAAAAACACTTATTTTTATCCCAACGGAGACACCCAGGAAGAAGAACGCAGTTACACGATTATTTGGCAGAATGGGCAACCGTTGATCAGCGATTCCCAATTTCTACGGGTCACCAAACCCCGTTGAAGGGAGCGATCAGAAAAACCAGCAGCATGGCTATCTCTAGCCGGCGTTGCTGATGAGCGATATGCCATTTGGGTCGAGAACCGATGGCCCAGAATTGACACTCCCACCATCTAAAGACGGGAGATTCCTAGGCAGTCCCCAAACGGACGCGCAAAGGCGCTGTCAAGACGCCCCCACACAGTTCCTTGAGGTTCTGCTTACTTTAGGGAAGCGAGAACACCCCCAAGCTACGCACTGGTCGGGTTTTTCACCGTAGTAGGTGCAAGGCCTACGGCCCGCTAAAGCGAATGCCTGGGAACGCTAAACTTTATCATCTCTTAGACCAATGACCTCCGGCCCTTGCGCAAAGGGAAAGCAAGTTGCTTTTGGGCTTTTCCGCCCCGCAGTACGGGGCTACCAAGCTATTCCTCTGTGTTGAATCTTAAATTTTTAGGGTTCGTGCTAAAAGATGCATCTGACCTCATGATACAGAGCATGGTCATTTTGGCGCTTAATTCTCATTTAATTCTCATTTACAGTAGTTTCAAATAAGTTTGCAACATTTGCCTTTGCCCGCAAACCCTGTCCTAGAAGGGAATACAGTGATGACCAGTGCCTCAAAGTGTTGAATTTCCCTGTGAAATGACCATATCACAAAAATGTTCTCATGAAGCATTTTGCCTGGCCCAAATTTATGAACTTCTGTTGCCGAGTTCAATCCTCCTAATGGCTTCTCCAAAATCGTCGGAGTTTCCCCTATTCTTTGGCCGGTCCCCTAGCCATCCTGCGCGATGAAAACATAGCAATTCTGCCGAACCAAGCCCAGGGACAGTACTCCCACCATCCCTATGATTTTCATTTAAGAACGTCATAGCCTATTGCTATTCTCGTGCCAATCTATGGGCCATATCCCTACGCCAAAATGCCACCGAAACATGGCCGCAAGACGACACGCTGATTCGGGGAGTGATAACATAAATTTGGTGTTGATGTTGAGGTCTCTCGCCCATTTCCCTACCCCTGGCCATTGTCCTGGGTACGCGCCCGGAAGCCATTAAACTTGCCCCGGTGATTCAAACCCTGCGGACCAACCCCCGTTGGCAGGTCACGGTGATCACAACGGGACAACACCGGGAAATGGTCGCCCAGATTTTGGGTTGGTTTAATATACGTTGTGATTACGATTTGGCAATTATGCAGCCGGGGCAAACCCTGGAGCAAATTACCTGCCGGACGTTGGAACGGTTGTCCCCCCTCCTCAAAACCCTTCAACCCCGGATGGTGTTGGTCCAAGGGGATACAACGACCGCCTTTGCCGCGGCCCTGGCCGGTTTCTATCAAAAAATTCCTATCGGTCACGTGGAAGCGGGGTTGCGCACGGATGACCTGTTTCGCCCTTACCCAGAAGAGGCCAACCGCCGTTTGATTTCCCAAATTGCCCAGTTGCATTTTGCCCCCACCCCCCTGGCGGTGCAGTACCTGGAGCAATCGCGGGTGACTGGACAGATTCATCACACTGGCAATACGGTGATTGATGCTCTGTTGCAGGTGGCGGCGCAACAGCCTGATTGCCCGATTCCCGGTTTGGATTGGCAAAAGTACCGGGTACTGCTGGCGACGGTGCATCGGCGGGAACATTGGGGGGAACCCCTGGCCCGCATTGCTCAGGCATTTTTGGCGATTCTGGCGCAGGTGCCGGATACCGCCCTAGTGCTGCCACTGCATCCCAATCCGCAGGTCCAAGCGGTGCTCAAACCCGCCCTGGCCAACCATCCCCGCATTTTTTTGACCCCACCGCTGGACTACCCGCAACTGGTGGCGGCCCTGCAAAAGTGTTACCTGGTGCTCACCGACTCCGGCGGCATTCAGGAGGAAGCTCCGGCGTTGGGCAAACCGGTTTTGGTCCTGCGGGATACTACCGAACGCCCGGAGGCCATTGCAGCAGGGACGGCAGTTTTGGTGGGAACCGATACTGATAAAATCATTACCAAAGCCGTCGAATTGCTCCAGGAACCCCAGCAGTACGCCCGCATGGCCAATGCCGTCAATCCCTTCGGGGATGGAAAAGCATCCCAACGTATTGATAAAATTATTACAGAGTACTTGCATCCATGACCAAAAGCCGCAGTCGTTATGTGTGTCGGGAATGCGGGGCAGAATACGGCCAGTATTTCGGCCAGTGTCGCAACTGTGGGGCGTGGAATAGTTTGGATGAGGTGGCGGTCATCGCGGAGCGGGGGCGGAAAGGGCGCAGTGGGGGGGGCGGGCCATCGCGGCAGGCGTTGCCTTTGGCCCAGGTGAGCGACCAGGATTGGCAGCGGTTGTCCACGGGGGCGGGGGAGTTTGACCGGGTGTTGGGTGGGGGGATTGTGCCCGGTTCGCTGGTGTTGGTGGCCGGGGATGCGGGGATCGGCAAGTCAACATTGTTATTACAAACGCTGGCGAATTTGGCAGCCCAGATGCCGGTTTTATACGTCTGTGCAGAAGAGTCGGCGCAACAGGTGAAATTGCGGGCCAAGCGGTTGACCCCAGGAGCGCATTGGGAGCGGCTGTACCTCTTGGCGGAAACCCAGTTGGAGGCGATTCTGGCGGAGTTGGACCGTCTGCGTCCCCCGGTGGCGGTGATTGACAGTATTCAGGCCCTGATGGATACGGCGTTGACTTCGGCGCCGGGTTCGGTGGCCCAGGTGCGCGAATGTACGGCGGCCCTGATGCGGGTGGCCAAGCAAAATCACACGGCGTTATTTATCGTTGGGCACATCACCAAAGAGGGGGCCATTGCCGGGCCAAAAGTGTTGGAGCATTTGGTGGATACGGTGGTGTATTTTGAAGGGGATGCGTTTGCCAATTTTCGCTTGTTGCGGGCGGGGAAAAATCGTTTTGGTCCCAGTTATGAATTGGGCATTTTTGAAATGACCCAACAGGGCCTCAAAGAAGTGACCAATCCCTCGGTTTTATTTCTTAGTCATCGGGAATCACCGGCGCCTGGGGTGGCGACCATTGTCGCCTGCGAAGCCAGCCGTCCGCTCCTGGTAGAAATTCAGGCCTTGGTCAGCCCCACCAGCTATGGCACGCCCCGGCGGGTGGCCACGGGCATTGATTACCATCGGTTGGTGCAAATTCTGGCGGTATTAGAAAAACATCTGGGCGTTCCCTTAGCCAAATTTGATGTGTATGTGGCTTCGGCAGGGGGGCTGGGGGTGTCAGAACCGGCGGCAGATTTGGGCATTGCTTTGGCGGTGATGGCCAGTTTTCGCAATTGTTTGGTAAAACCCCAAACGGTGTTGATCGGGGAACTGGGTTTGAGTGGGCAAATTCGGCCGGTGCAACAGTTGGAAACCCGGCTGAAAGAAGCGGTGAAATTGGGCTTTCAGCGGGCGATTATTCCTATGAGTCAGGGGGAGGTCATTTCTGGGTTGGAATTGATCCCGGTGCCACGGATTTTGGCGGCAATTTTGGCGGCACTGCCAGCGGCGGAAGGGGGTTAGGATTCTGGCACAATTGAAACTATGGGGAATACGTTTGGGCATTTGTTTCGGGTCACGACCTTTGGGGAGTCGCACGGAGGGGCCGTGGGGGTGGTCGTTGATGGCTGTCCGCCCCGTTTGCCTTTGGATGTGGCAGAGATTCAAGCGGAACTCGACCGGCGTCGTCCGGGGCAGAGCAAAATTACCACGCCCCGTCAGGAACGCGACCAGTGTGAAATTCTTTCTGGGGTGTTCGAGGGGCAGACCTTGGGCACGCCGATTTTGATCCTGGTGAAAAATCAGGATGCCCGCAGCCAGGACTACCAGGAAATGGCGACTACGTTTCGCCCTTCCCATGCCGACGCCACTTACCAGGCCAAATACGGCATCCGCAACTGGCAAGGGGGGGGACGGGCTTCTGCCAGGGAAACCATTGGCCGGGTGGCTGCCGGGGCCATTGCCAAAAAAATCCTACGACAGGTGGCGGGGACGGAAATTTTGGCCTATGTGGAGCGGGTCAAGGATTTGCAGGCCCGCGTTGACCCCGAACGGGTGACCCTGGCCGAGATTGAGAGCAATATCCTGCGCTGTCCTGACCCGGAAATGGCCGCCCAAGCCATTGACCTGATTGACGCCTACCGCAAGGAGGGCAATTCTGTGGGGGGAGTGGTGGGTTGCGTCGCGCGCTCCGTGCCGGTGGGGTTGGGGGCGCCGGTGTTTGACAAGTTGGAAGCGGATTTAGCCAAGGCGGTGATGTCGCTGCCTGCCAGCAAGGGGTTTGAAATCGGCTCCGGGTTTGCCGGAACGACCTTGACCGGGCGGGAGCACAACGACGAATTTTACCGGGACGAGCAGGGGCGGATTCGCACCCGCACCAACCGCTCCGGGGGCATCCAGGGGGGCATCAGCAACGGGGAAACGATTTATTTGCGGGTGGCGTTCAAACCTACGGCGACAATTCTCCAACCCCAGGCGACGGTCACCCAGGATGGGGAGGAGGTGGTCCTGACACCGCGAGGCCGCCATGACCCTTGCGTGTTACCCCGCGCCGTACCGATGGTGGAAGCAATGGTTGCCCTGGTTTTGTGCGACCACCTGCTGCGCCACCACGCCCAGTGCCGTCTGTGGGAGTCAGGTGCTTTTGCAACGTACCACAGTGGCTCTATCTGAACTCCGATAGCAGTTACATATTTTTTATGAAAATTTATGAAAAAAATTAAACGATCACCGGAACACGTTGCGGGGTTAGGTTAAAGTAAACTCTGCACTGCCGCAAGGGAGTAGTATCTTTGTCAGGCTGGCGCAGAATTAGCGTTGCTGTTATTGCCGATTAGAGAATGTTGCATTGGCTACTACATCAGAAAAATCTTATCTTTTCGCAGAGTTTGGAAAATTACATGAGAGTTCCCTACCCTTGTATGCAATTGCGAACCCCACCCTTAACGCATACGCTCCAATCCCATTTCGTCTTCATGGTGTCCGGCCTATGTCCATTCGTTCCCTTTTTCTGACGGGCGTATTGGTGCTAGGAGCAGTTGTATTGCTCTGGCCAGGGGTGGTCGTGGTACAAACCTCTCTCACACCGGCTTGGCACTGGCAAAACTACGTCCTGGCCTGGCAACAGGCGCAACTCTTACCGGCTTTATTCATCTCCTTAACAGTGGCAATTGGAGTCGTGCTAACCCAGGGATTGACATCCGTGCTAGCGGGTTATGCCTTAGCACGTGCAGAATTTACCGGTAAGAAATTAATTTTATCTTTAATCATTGCCAGTATTGTTGTGCCTTTACCTGTACTAGTTATTCCCATATTTCTAGTATTGAAAACGGGTCATTTACTAAACACTTTGGGAGCCTTAATTTTGCCCAGCAGTGCCAATGGGTTTAGTATTTTTTTATTGCGTCAGTATTTTCTCACAATCCCTGTAGAATTGGAGACTCAAGCTCTTTTAGATGGGGCAAAACCCTGGCAAATTCTCTGGGAAATTATCCTGCCCTTGTCCCGACCAGCTTTGGTTACAGTAGGATTATTGGCCTTTATTGGCGAGTGGAATGATCTGTTCAAGCCTCTGGTGTTCACGACCCGACCAGAACTGCGAACTGTACAACTGGCTCTGGCAAGTTTACAGGAACAATTTACTAGTGATTGGGGAGTTTTAATGGCAGCAACTGTCTTGGCAACTTTGCCGATTGTTGGGTTATTTTTCCTGGGACAAAAGGCTTTGATCCGAGGCATTGCCACCAGTGGACTAAAAAGCTAAAAACGCCTTGTGGGAGTGATTTAGACCGATAGTGTTCCACTCTGCAACAAAAGTTTTTAAGCGTGAGTTAGGCAAAATGATTGATGAGAAATTTTTTGTTATATAGTCGTTTCACAGGAAAATGCAACACTTTGAGGCACTGGTCATCACTGTATCCCCTTCCAGGACAGGGTTTGCAGGTAAAGGCGAATGTCGCAAACTTGTTTGAAATGACTATAAATAAGAATTCGGCTTCTCAATGA
>NZ_JBRCEP010000004.1:0-8370 GCF_053491055.1 Gloeomargarita sp. | reverse complement strand
TGGGGAGTGGTTTGGCCATTGTCCTGAAAACCCAAGGCGGTAAGCAAATCCAGGTTTTGGGGAGTCGGCAGGGGAATCAGTGGGTGGCGGAAATTCCCAATGCCCAACTGCACTTGCCGCAGGGGAGTTTTCAGCAGGAACGTCCCATTGCCGGGATTGCGGCGGTGCAGGTGGCTCCTTTGGCTGAAGGCGGTGTCCGGGTGACGGTAACCGGGAGCGGGAGGCAACTGGCCGGTCGCATTGGGCAGCGGCGGGATGACCAGGTGAGTTTTGTGATTGAACCGCAGCGGGTGGCGCAAGCCCAACCCAAGGCCCAGGTGAATCCTACTACGGTTGTGCAGGCGGAAGCGACGGACGCTGCGCCGCGGCCAGGGACGGGTTCGCCGACTACCATCCCCCCCAATTTACCCCAGGGGCCAAATCCTGTGCCGCCGGTTTTGCCCCGAGCGGTGGCGCCGCCGGTGGGGGATATTGCCGTTAGCCAGGTGAATGTGGGGGCAGAAATCATTGACCTGGGGCCAAAGGGAGCGACGCGGATTCCCCGGTTGGTGTTGCGGGATGCACCGGTGCGGGAAGTCTTGAGTTTGATCGCCCGGGCGGCGGGGGTGAACCTGGTCTATGTGCCGGATACCCAGAAAACGACGGTGCGGGCTACGGAATTGCAAGAAATTACCGGCGGGTTCCGGTTGCAGGCCAAAGGTGAGGTGGTAGAAGAGCAGGAAGTCGGGCAAACGACGGTTTCGTTGGACATTGAGAATGAAACGGCCCAGAATGTGTTGAATTACGTTCTGCGGGTAGCCCGTTTGCGCGCCAATAAGGTGGGGAACACGCTGTTTGTGGGGCGGAATTTGCCTGCGGAAGCGGACAATGTGATCAGTCGCACCCTTAGGATCAACCAGGCGCAAGCGGCGGGTTTGGCGGGGCATTTGGCTTCCCAGGGGGCCGAGGTCTATCGGACGGTGGTGGAAACGGTCTTGGTGACCAACCAAGTGGTGGCTTCTCCCGGTTCGCCGCCGGTGGTGCAGAGTTTTCCCCGCGAGCAGGTGCGGGTGGAGCAGATTGTGGCACCAGAGGGGGTTTCCAATGCGGTTTTGCGGGGGTTGCGGGCGGTCGTGGATACCCGTACCAATGCGATTACGCTGACTGGGCCAGCGCGTTTGGTGGAAATTGCCAGTGCCACCGCCGCGCAGTTGGATGTGCGGAAACGGCAGGCGATGGTGAATGTGAAGGTGATCGATGTGACGTTGAACAACACCCAAGCCCAGGGGTTTAGTTTTTCTTTTGGTCTCAACGACACCTTCTTCCGGGTTGACAATGGGGCGGCGGTGATTAATTTCGGTGCTAGTCCCCTGACGGGGGTTGGGAGTTTGCTTCCGGGGGGATTTCCACCCGGTATTGGGACGCCTTCCCAACCCCAGCCGTTTAGCCAAAGCTTTTTTGCCGCCCTGCAGGCCCAAATTGCCCAAAACAATGCCAAAATCCTGAGCGACCCCACGCTGCTGATCCAGGAGGGGGAGGTGGCGACGGTACAGTTGACAGCCGATGTCGTAACCAACATTACTGTCACTCCTCCCACAGGGGAAGGGCAAGCGCCCAGCATTACGGTCACCCGCGAACCAGCGGGTTTGTTGCTTTCGGTCAATCTGGAGCGGATTGACGACAACGGCTTTATCACCCTGTCGGCCAATCCGGATTTGAGTGCCCCCTCCGGCTCCTTTACCTTAAGTACCCCTGGGGTCGGCGGGAGTCCTGGAGCTGTCAATACAATTACGCTTTTGTCCCGGCGGCGGGTGACGACGGGGCGGGTGCGGCTGCGGGATGGGCAACCCCTGGTGCTGAGTGGTGTGATCCAGGACAGCGACCGGGTGCAGGCGTCCAAAGTGCCGATTTTGGGGGATATTCCCCTGCTGGGTACGTTATTCCGAGCCACCAATAAAACCAACCAGCGCAATGAAGTGATCGTGGTGATTACGCCGCAAATTATCAACGAAACGGATGCGGCCACCTTCAACTACACACCTGTGCCAACCGGTTCTGGCCCCCGCAGTGCGGTGCCGGCCCAACCCGTGAGCCAAAATCTGCCCCTGTTGGACGCAACAGGCGGTCAGCGTTAAACTTTGCGGTTTGAACCTCCAGTTTTTTGCCCTCTGCCAGGGATGGTAGAGGGTTTTTTGCTGCCCTTTGACAGGGGGATGCTTACGCAGTCCCCAAACGGATGCGTGGTCAAGACACCCCGAGACGGTTCCTTGCCACCACGTCGCCAGGTTCCGCTTACTTACGCGCGCACCGTCCGGGTCGTTTACCGGGGTAGGTGATTGTTTCGTCACCAACAAGCATTGGCAGGCGACTCCAGTTGCTCTGGGGCTTTTCCACCCCGTCGTACGACGCTACCAAGCTAACCCGATGTGTGCCCTGCAATGATTGGTAATTTTAACTATCGGTGATCTATCTATGTGTTGTGCCAAAGTAGCAACGGTGATGCCTGTACGTGGGTCTTGCCAATCCGGGGCAATTTCTGCCAAAGGCACCAAGACGAATCCCCGCCGGTGATACTCTGGATGCGGGATGGTTAATGCGGGGGTGTTGATGACCTGATGCCCGTAAAAAATAATGTCTAAGTCCAGGGTACGGGGTTGCCATTTGCCGGTGCGAACGCGGCCAAAGTGCTGTTCGGTTGCCAACAAAATCCGCAACAAATCCGCTGGGGGATGGGTCATCTCCAAGAGGGCGCAGCCATTGAGGAAATCTGGTTGGGGTGGCCCCAAAGCAGGGGTGCGATACCAATGGGAACAAGCCCTGATTTGCACCCCGTAAACCTGGGTGAGATGCACAAGGGCTTGGGACAGAATGAGACAGGAATCGCCTAGGTTACTGCCCAAGGCAATGGCAATGTGATCCGTTTGATTTGTGGTCATCCCAGGGCTGAATTGTGATCTCATACGTCAGATGACCGGTCACCCCCGGCGTGAGGATAGCGCCTGTAACGGGCAATGTGTCCTGGGGACGGGGACGCGCCGTCAAAGCCACATACCGGTCATGTACCGCCAAACCGTGAGTTGGGTCGTACCCCCGCCAACCGCCCCCCGGCAGATACACTTCTGCCCAAGCATGCAAATGCCGGTGCTGCCAATCCGGGTCACCCTCGTGATAACCGCTGACAAACCGCGCTGCCAACCCCACCGCCCGGCAAGCCGCCATGAATAAAACCGTCAAATCCCGACAGGCTCCCCGCCGCCGTTGCCAGGTCATCCCCGCAGGCCAAGGCGCACCCGCCGGACGGATAAAATGAGTACATTCGCGGTACAGGGTTTGATTCAATTCCTGCAAAAAGGCCAAGACCTGCCCCTCGGTTGCCACCACTAATTCCTGGGCCAGGGTCGTGGCTACGGGGTCGGGGGGAGCTTCCCAATAAGGACGCAATTCCTGCGCCAACGCCTGGGGGTAGTCCACCGGCAAGGTCACCGCCCAAGGCTCTAGCAAAAAGTCAAAGGGATTGTCCCGGTGGGTGATGACTTCTGTTTCCATGTGAATGTGCCAGTGGCTGATTGCTTGGTTGTACACTACCTGCACCTCGGTACTGCCATCGAGGGCGATATTGTGATAACGACGCAAAGGCGGCGGGTCCAGGGTCAACTGCCACGCCTGTATGGTTTGGGTACTGTCACAGCGGGGGTGCAGGCGCAGAATTTGGGGCGACAACTGCACCGGTTCTGGATAGGTGTAGGTAAGGTGGTGGTGAATTTGATAGCGCATGGTACTGAGATATAGATATATAGTACGCAGGGGAGCGTCGGGGCACATAACGGTCACACGTCACTGGCGGGGGTGGCGTTTGGGGCTGGCATTGCTGGCAGGTGGGTGTGGTTTTCTGGGCAATGGCACCACCCCAACGCCCAGCTTAGAAATCGAGTTGTTATTCGGCAGCGCCCTGAAGGAACTTTGTGAGCAAGCTGTGCCCCAATTCAACCAGCAAAACCCGAAATTGGCCGATGGCACCCGTTTTCGCATCCGTTGCACCACCCTAGGGACCGGGGATGTGGTTACGCAAGTGGTGAATCTTGCTCGGCAGTGGCAACAGGGACAAATTAAAGAAAGTGACCCACAATTTCCCACCTTAATTTCTTTGGATGGGGATATTTACCATAGCCAGTTGATTTACCGCATCGAACAGCTATTTTCCAGTAAAAATTATATCCCTCCCATCACCGAAACGCCCCTAATTACCTTCAGTCCCATGGTGTTTATGGTGCCCAGTGAAGTGGCAGCAAGTTTGCAGAATGTGAATTCTGTTTATCGCAAAATTCTGCCTGCGACCACCTTTCAAGACATTGACCCCAAAGCCCCCCGTTAAAAATTTTTTTCGTCCAAACTGTCCCCACCCGCTCCAATTCCGGCTTGCAAACCCTCGTGACCCAATTTGCGGAAGTTTCTGGCAAACCCCCAGAGCAACTCACGGTCGAGGATGTGCAAACCTATCTGCCCTAGGTGCAAAACATTCAGGCCAAGGTGACCCGCTATGGCATTTCCACCGGCAGTTTGGCGCGGGATATGGTCAAGTACGGCCCCTTTTGGGCATCCATCGGCTCGGTCTATGAATCGGCGGTGATTGAGGCCAACCAAAAGGCGACCCCCGGCCAGACCTGCTATGTGGCGATTTATCCCAAGGCCACCTTCACCTCGAATATGCGGGCGATTCTGCCCAATGCCCCCTGGGTCAGCCCCCAAGAACAGGAAGCCGCCCAGCAGGTCATTGCCTTTTTGCGCTCCCCACCCATCCAGGAACTGGCCGCCCGTTTGGGGTTGCGTCCAGGGGTCCCCGGCATCTCCTTGGGGAGCCAATTTACCCCCGCCAATGGGGTACAGCCCCAACCCACCTACAACTCGCTGCGCCCGCCTAACCCGGAAGTGGTGGCTGCCATGTTGCGCGCTTGGGAAGAGGTGGCCAAAAAACCCTCGCGGGTGGTGGTGGACGATTCCGGTTCCATGCGGGGCAAAGGGCTGGCTGCCCTGCGGTAGTCTCTTTACACCTACATCAACAACCTCAACCCCAAGGACGAACCGGCCCTCATCCGGTTTAGTTCCCAGGTGGATGCGCCCATCCTGATTCGCGGGGATGCCGCCGGGAAACAACGGGGCTTGGCGTTTGTGAACCATCTGCAGGCGCAGGGTAAAACTGCCCTCTACGACGCTATCTTGGCCGCACAGACCTGGTTACGCCAGCATCTCCGCCCCGGCGCCATCAATGCAGTCGTGGTGCTCACCGATGGGGAAGACACCAGTTCCCAGATCACCCTAGCGCAACTGGAACAAAAACTGCGGCAAAGTGGCCTGAATACGGATGAACGCATCAGCTTTTTTACGATTGGGTACGGCGAGGAAGGAGAATTTAACCCCGAAGCCTTGCAACGCATTGCCACCGTCAACGGCGGGTATTACAAATTGGGGAAACCGGAAACCATTGTCAATGTGATGGCCGACTTCCAGCTAGAGTTCTAAAATAAAAAACAGTCTTGTTCTTTTGCTTTTTTGAATGGGTTGTGGGGTGAGGGGATGCACATTGCCTGGTTAGGGAAAAAATCCCCTTTTTGTGGGAATGTCACCTACAGTCGGGAAGTGACCAATGCCTTGCGAGATCGGGGTTATCAGGTGAGTTTTTTGCACTTTGCCGCCCAGTTGGAAAAAGATGCGGATGTGTCTTCGCCCCAGGAATTTTCCCTGCCCTGTCTGTACAAGTCGCAAATTTACACCCTACCTAGCCCCGGAGCCAGCCAGACGCTGTTGCGCACCTTGCGGAACCTGCGCCCGGATGTGGTCCATGCTTCCTTAACCCTGTCGCCGTTGGATTTCAGCCTGCCGGAAATCTGCGGGGAGTTGGGGGTGCCGTTGGTGGCGACGTTTCATCCGCCTTTTGCCGCCCGCGGCTTGAATTTCGCCTCCAGCACCCAGTTTTTGACCTATCAACTCTACGCTCCTTGCCTGAGCAACTACGACCGGGTGATTGTGTTTTCCCGTTTGCAGCAGGATTTGCTGGTGCGCTTGGGGGTGCCTGTGGAGCGGCTGTGCATCATCCCCAACGGGGTGGATACGGAGCGTTATAGGCCTGGCTGGAGTACACTCAAGCAGGAATTGCAGACGGATTGCCTGTTTATTTACCAGGGGCGGATTGCTTTGGAAAAAAATGTGGAAGCGCTGCTGCAGGCCTGGAAGCGGGCGGACATGGGCAGTCGGGCCAAGTTGTTGATGGTGGGGAATGGGCCGTTGGCGCCGAATTTGATGACCCATTACGGCCCGGAGCAGGGGGTGCTGTGGCTGGGGTTTGTGGCGCAGGAACAGGAGCGGATTCGCCTGTTGCAGGGGGCGGATGTGTTTGTCCTGCCCTCGCTGGTGGAGGGCTTATCTCTGTCCCTGTTGGAGGCGATGGCCTGCGGGTTGGCTTGCGTGGCAACGGATGCGGGGGCCGACGGAGAAGTTCTAGAAAAGGGCGCAGGAATTGTCCTGTCGGCGCAGGGGGTGGCGACCCAACTGCGCACGCTTTTGCCGATGCTGGCCGAACAGCCGGAATTTCGCCGGATTTTGGGAACGAAAGCCCGTCAACGGGTGCTGGAGCGCTACACCCTTAGCCGCAATTTGGACCTGCTGGAAGCTCTCTATGCGGAAGTCGTCCGCCCGGTCTGTTCCCGCTGACCCCCGCTATCTCGCTTGGCAAGCCCTAGGGGATATTGCCGCAGGACAATTTACGGATCAGGTCTTGACGAAGTATTTAACGGATGACCTGGCGTTGCCCGACCGGCGGTTGTTGACGGAATTGGTCTGTGGGGTGACCCGCCAGCGGGGTTTTTTGGATGCAGTCATTGACCAGTTGGTGCCCCGGTCGCCGCCTCGCCCTGTACGGTGGTGGTTGCAGGTGGGGCTGTACCAGTTGCACTTTTGCCAACAGATTCCCGATTTTGCTGCGGTGGATACGACTGTGGCATGGGTGGGGCAAACCGTAGGGCGTCGCTGGGTGGGTTTGGTCAATGCCGTACTGCGAAATTATTTACGTTTGGCGGGTCATCATCCCCGGCAATTTCCCTTGTGGTTGCCTGCAGAACCGGCAGCGCGGCTGGCCCGGCAATACAGTTACCCGGTGCGGCTGGTGGAAACGTGGCTGGCCCAGGTGGGAGAAGCGGAAACGGAACAGTTGTGTCGGTGGTTCAACCAAGCCCCTGCGTTCTATCTGCGGGTGAATCCCCTGCGGACGGATGTGCCGACCGTGGTGGCGCAATTGCAGCAGGCAGGCATCGCCGCAACCCCGGTTCCCCATTTGCCCCAAGGGGTGAAGGTGACCGCTGGCGGGCGGGTGACCGACTGGCCGGGGTTCCGGGAAGGCCACTGGCTGGTGCAGGATGCGGCGGCGCAATGGGTGAGCCTGATGCTTGACCCGCAACCGGGGGAGACGGTGATCGATGCCTGCGCCGCGCCTGGGGGCAAAACCACCCACATTGCGGAATTGATGGGGGACCAGGGGGTGGTCTGGGCGGCGGACATGCGTGCCCAACGGCTGGCACAGGTGCAGGAGAATGTCCAGCGGTTGGGGCTGACCTGTGTGCGTTACCGCCTGGGGGATGCCCGTACCTTTGGGGATTGGCAGGGGTTGGCCGACCGGGTGTTGTTGGATGTGCCCTGTAGTGGCTGGGGCACCTTGCACCGTCATCCCGAAGCCCGTTGGCGGTGGGCAACTCAGGATGTCATGCCTTTGGTGCAAACCCAACAGGAATTACTCCAGGCAGCGGCCAATTGGGTCAAACCGGGGGGCATTTTGGTCTATGCCACCTGCACCCTCAACCCGCAGGAGAACCTCCAGCAAATTCAAACCTTTTTGGCGCAACATCCGGGTTGGGCGGTGGTGCCCCCCGTACTGCCTCCTGGTCTCAATTCTGCCCTTGACCCCCACACCCACACCGTCACCTTTTGGCCGCAACGGCACGACATGGATGGGTTTTTTGTGGCGAAATTGGTGCGGGGTTTCTCTAACTCCCCCTAACCCTTACAGTCATTTCCAACCAGTTTGCGACATTTGCCTTTATAGTCAAGCAGGGTAAGGTCGTCGTATTATAGGATAGATGCTGTGGAGAAAAGCGATGGCAAGACCATATAGTTATGATTTGCGTCAAAAAGCAGTCGCAGCAGTCTTAAAGGGGGCAAAACTAGTTGAGGTTAGTGAGTTATTTGGTATGAGCATCAGAACCATACAAAGATGGTTAAAAATGTGGTCAGAAACTGGTGATTATCGCCCGAAACAGAACGATCAAAAAGGTCATAGTGCTAAGCTTACTGATTGGGAGGGATTTCGCCAATTTGTCGAAGCAAATCCAGGGTTGACGCAAAAAG
>NZ_JBRCEP010000003.1:0-10429 GCF_053491055.1 Gloeomargarita sp. | reverse complement strand
AGGAGCGATTTTTGGCGATATTTCCCCGAGGCTCAAATTCCCAATTTTTTGAGGATGGGTCGGCGGTTCAGGGCAAATTTTTCCGCACTCTCTTGTAAAAATTGCCAGTTCTCCTCGGGGGTTTCCAGGGTCTTGCCCTCTTTGGTGAACTTCACACCGCTGGCTTTCAGTCCGTCCCAGAGATGCTCGAGGCTCTGCTGTGGGTCCAATTCCCCCAGCAAACACCACTGTTCCAACCGGGGTACCATCACCCCATTGCCGATCACCGGGCTACAGAGGTAGCTGATACTGCCATCCTGGAGCGAGCGTTGGAGCACCGCCTGGTTGAACCGCTGTGCCGCCGTCGGGTCCGTCCCCTCTACCAAAGGATGGGTGTAGCTCATGCCCGTCATCACAAGCAACGACTGAATCAGCCGCTGGAGGTTGATCCCCTGGGCACTCAGTTTGGCTTCCAGTTCGGCAATGCTCAAGACCCCCGCTTCCCGCAGACAGTTGGTGATGGGCCGATAGACATTTTCCTGGAGTTGCAGTTTGCCCAGCGCCGTTTGATGCTCCAGCTTGACCTGGTCCGCCTCCACGGTCAACATGAATTTCATAGCTCGAAATTGCTCCGTTTGCGCCGCCGGGGTGAGCATATCCACCCCCCGCACATAGACATCCCGCCGGAACGTGGTATTCAAATAAAAATCCCGCACCACTTCCCGATACACCGGGTCATGGATTTTCGCCAACTCCTGGATGGCTTCGCCGGTGAGATTCAGGTTATCCATATTGTCAATCAGGTGCGCCGAGCCGATGTAAGTCAGCTTCGCCCGCTCCATGCTGTCGTGTACCTGGTCAAAGTACAGCGCCGTCCAATGCTCATTGAAATATTCATGCACCAGGTAGGAGCGATTTTGGGATTTGAGTTGCTCCAACCGGCGAGCCGCCGCCGAGTTTTGGAGATAGACGGATTTGGTGTTTTTCAACTGTTCTAAAAATGCCAATGCCCCGGTGGTCTGAAGCGTATCGATGCCAGCACCGCCATCTACATCTTCACCCGCCGTGTCATACCCAACGATGGTGTCATTCCCAACACCGGCAATAATAGTGTCAGCCCCACCAGCACCAGTGATGAGGTTATTTGCTGTTTTTGCTGATTCTATGCTACTTGAAGGGGGAGCATTACCATCGATATTGACACCACCTGAATAGACCCCATCCGGAACGTTAATCGTTTCAGCAGCACCAGTTCCTGTAATTAGAGCCATTGTATAGCTAGGTAGATCAAGGTTGTCGCCTGAAGATTCATGGCAACGCCACGCTTCGCTATGGGAAACCAAGGTGGGGCTACGCCCAGCGACCCATAGCATGTCAACCTCTGTATGCTTAGCTATAGTTACTCTCCTTGTGCGAGTCGAATTGGTCATTGCCCATCATAACCCAGGCCTTGTCCCCCAGACAACCCTGTGATGTTAAATTTTTCTTATCATTTATCGGAATGGCCGGCCTTTTTCCGCTTTAGTAACTTATGCGTTGCGGCTTGTTCCCTTATTGATTCATCGCCCGGCGCTTTGCCCCGCCCTGGCGCCCTGGCACCGCACTTTTCTTGTGAAATTTCACCGGTTGAATTACGACGCAAAAATTAACTCAGTGTTCCCCACCCTGACCCATTTTATCTCGCTGCGGTGTGCTGTATTCCGCACAGGAAATGGGTACAATAATCTGGTACCTTTCTACCACCGTCCTTGGGGTCATCGCGCCGTAGCCCCCGCCAGAAGTGGGCCGGTCGTGGCTTGCCGTTGCCGGTACATGGCCCGCAGGATATGGGCCGGGTCAATCCAGCGGCCGTCGTACTGCAATCCCCAGTGCAGGTGCGGCCCGGTGGTGCGTCCGGTCATCCCCACCCGTCCCACGCGCGCGCCGGTGGCCACCCATTGCCCCTGGCGGATCAAGAGGCCGCTGCCGGGGTCATCCAGATAGGTCACCCCCCGCACCGTCACCGGTCGGCCCCGCAAATGGCAGTAAATGTGTCGCCACCGCCCGGAGGCAATGATTAACGTCGTGCCGCACAGCCCGTCCTGGCTGATTGCCACCACCTGCCCTGCCCACCAACTGCGAACGTAACTCCCCTCCGGCGCGGCAATATCCAAACCGTAATGGAATGCTTCCCCCCGCGGGCCAAAGGGCGACGTGTACCCGGCAAATTGTTCCACCGGAAAGGATGCCAGATGCCAACCGCCCACCGTCACCCGCTGCGGCCGACCGATTTCCGGCCACGCAATCATGCCTACCGTTGCCAGCAGAACCACCACTCCTCGCCACCACCGCATGGGAAAACGCCCTGGCATTACTTGCCGTTACCCTACCGCAACCGGCCGGGTCATGCAAGGCGTCACGCCGGCACCAATTCCGGGCGCCGGGAATGGCGAATCCCCTCGATGGCCGCCTTGTAATCGGGCGCTTTGAACACCGCCGAACCCGCGACAATCGCATTGGCTCCCGCTTCCAGGACCTGCCAGGTATTGCTGGCTTTGAGGCCGCCATCTACTTCGATCCAGGGGTCGAGGCCCCGTTCCTGGCACATCTGGCGCAGGCGGCGAATTTTCGGCACCACTTGGGGAATAAAACTCTGGCCGCCAAACCCCGGATTGACGCTCATAATCAGCACCAAATCCACCACGTCTAACACGTATTCAATCCATTCCAAGGGACTGGCCGGGTTGAGCACCACGCCCGCCTGTTTGCCCAGTTCCTTGATCTGGTTGAGGGTGCGGTGCAGGTGAATGGTGGCGCTGCTTTCCGCATGCACCGAAATAATATCCGCGCCCGCCTTGGCAAAATCCGCCACATACCGCTCCGGCTCCACAATCATCAAATGCACATCCAAGGGCTTGGCCGTCACCGGGCGCAGGGCCTCGACCACCAGCGGGCCGATGGTGATATTGGGCACAAACCGCCCGTCCATCACATCCACATGAATCCAGTCGGCGCCCGCGGCATCCACCGCCTGCACTTCCGCCCCCAAACGGCTAAAATCTGCCGACAAAATCGAAGGCGCTACCACGACCGATTTTTCTGCCATACCCTGTTTGCCCCAATGGTTACTTCTCCAGTGTGACATACTCCCTCCCCTCATGCTGCTGCATCGAGGATGGGCTTCTTCTCAGTGACCCCTGCTAGCGCATCGGGCGTTACCTGAGCTTTAAGAACGGGATGACCCACCGCTCTGTATTTGATAACTCTCGCCGAGTTCCGGTCGCGTGGCAAGCTTAGCCCGCAATGGAAGCAGTGGTGCCATCTTTCGTGCAACTTTTTGGGAACCACACGACCACAACCAGAGCATTCTTGAGTTGTGCCTTTTGGATTCACTGCAATCGTCATCAGCCCAGCTCTTGCAGCCTTGACCGCCAAGATTTGCAGGAATTGCCCCCAGCCGGCGTCATGAATGGATTTGGCTAGCCTGGTTTTGGCCAGACCCTTGATATTGAGCGATTCATGGGCAATGTGCCTCCTTTTTCGTAACAGCCAGTTGGCTACTTTGTAGTGGAAATCTTTGCGCTGATTGGCCACTTTCAAATGCGCCTTAGCTAGCCTCTTGATTGCTTTCTTGCGACGGTTTGAACCCTTCTTTTTGCGAGATACAGACCGCTGTAATCGCTTTAGCCTTTTTTGTGCTTTGCGGTAATATTGAGGCACCTCAACTGCTTCACCCTCATCCGTTACCAGAAAAGACTCCAAACCCATATCAATCCCTATCGTATTCCCCAAAGTTGGTGGATCAGGGGTGAATTCCGGCACCGATGCATCTTGCAAACTCAACGTGACATACCACCCATCAGCCTTGCGGGTAACGGTAGCAGTTTTTATCACAAAACCATCTGGCAAAAGACGGTGCTGGATTAGTCTCACCGCTCCGATTTTTGGTAAATGGATGAATTTACCTTGAATACAGTCCTGCTTTATCTGGGGAAAGGTGAAAGAGCGATACCGTCCTACACCTTTGAATCTTGGTTTACCTAGCCTCTTGCCGTTGCAGTCACCCTTCAACCAACGCGCAAAAGCCCTTTCTACCCGCTGGATACAGTCCTGTAGCACTTGGGAGTGAATCCCTTTGTATTCGGGAAATAATTCCTTGGTTTTTCTTAGGTCTCTCTTTTGTGAATAGTAATCTGGTTTGTCTTTCAACTCAGGTAAGTAGCAAATGAGTGGGCAGGCATTCACGTCACACCGATTCTGTTCCCACCAGTTGAACCGCTCTGCCAGACGGTAGTTATACTGCTTACGCAGCAACTCTAGCCATTCATTCATTAAGGCAATTTGGCTAGGCGTGGGGCGCAAGCGGTATTGGTACGCAGTTCTCATGATGAGTGTATTATATCTGTTCACGCCCAAGATGCTCCCCCCTTTCATCCCGACTCTGACCGGCCTCCAGGGGATATAGGGGGTGCAGAGTGGCGCTTCTTGGCGAAGTAGGTGACATATCCCCCCCTGCCCCCCGTATACGGGGGGCAGGGGGGCGGGGGATTCTTACGCAGTTCACAAAGGAACTTGTAAAGGTGCTGTCAAGACACCCCCAGACGCTTCCTTGCCACCAATTCTCCAGGTTCCGCTTAACTTACTGGCACCGTCCGGGTAATCGCATTGGCAGGCGACTCCAGTCGCTCAAGGACTACGTCCCGCTAACGCGAGCCGCCTTTTCCACCCTGTCGTACAGCGCTACCAAACCAACCCGATGTGCTAAATATAATAGTTAAAAATAAACGGCTGACTTGTGGGTACGAAGGCATGGTTCATTCCCCTGCCCGTCCTGAACCTCTGACGGTGACCGACGACCTGGATCAACTACTGGCCATTTTGCCACCTCCGATTCGCCAACCTTTGGAACATCATCCGCAACGGGCCGAGATGATCGAGATTGTCCTGGATTTGGGACGACCGCCGGAGGCCCGCTTTTTTAACGGTACAGAATATCTGCGCGCCGAACCGGTAACCCGTGAGGATTTGGACTACGCCATTGCCCAGGTGGGGGAATTTAGCGGCGACAACCGGGCAGGGATTGAGCGCACGTTGCACCGCATTAGCGGCATTCGCAACCGGCAAGGGAAAATTATCGGTCTGACCTGTCGGGTGGGGCGGGCGGTCTTCGGCACGGTGACCATGATCCGGGATTTGGTGGAAACGGGTCGGTCGATTTTGCTTTTGGGGCGACCGGGGGTAGGGAAAACGACGGCTTTGCGGGAAATTGCCCGGGTGTTGGCGGATGAGTTGGGCAAGCGGGTGGTAATTATTGACACGTCGAATGAAATTGCCGGGGACGGGGACATTCCCCATCCGGCGATTGGGCGGGCGCGGCGGATGCAGGTGGCCCGGCCGGAGTTGCAGCACCAGGTGATGATCGAGGCGGTGGAAAACCACATGCCGGAGGCGATCATCATTGACGAAATTGGCACGGAATTGGAGGCGCTGGCGGCGCGGACGATTGCCGAGCGGGGGGTGCAGCTCATTGGCACGGCGCACGGGAATCAGTTGGAAAACCTGATGAAAAATCCCACCTTGGCGGATTTGGTCGGCGGCATTCAGGCGGTGACGCTGGGGGATGAGGAAGCGCGGCGGCGGGGGACGCAAAAAACCGTGTTGGAGCGCAAAGCCCCTCCCACCTTTACCATTGCGGTTGAGATGCAGGACCGCTATCGCTGGGTAATCCACGAGCAGGTGGCGGACACGGTGGACAATCTGTTGCGGGGGCGCAAGGCGGCCACCCAACTGCGGACCTTGGGGGAAAACGGCCAGGTGATCATTACCCACGAATTGCCCACCCCGGAACCGCAACCCCCTGCCCAACTGCGGCGCTGGCGACGGGCGGGTCGGATGGTGCCGATTCCCGAAGCGGGGGAAGCGGGCGAGGACTTCGGCCAACTGCTGGACCATGCGATGAACGAGGACCCTTTGCCGGCGGCGGGCGAGTTGCAGCGGGAGGGGGACGACCCGGTGCATGTGTATCCCTATGGGGTGAGTTTGGAATTGCTCAACCAGGTGATTGAGACGTTGGACCTGCCGATTGTGTTGGTGCGGGACATTCACCAGGCGGATGTGATGCTTGCCCCGCGGGCGCAGGCGCGGCAAAATCCCAAGGTGCGGCAGATGGCGAAATCTCGGCAAATTCCCGTGTACACGGTCAAGGGGAACACCCTGCCTCATATCACCCGCGCGCTGCGGCGGTTGTTGCGCCTGGATGAGGGGGAACCGGGGGACGATTGGCCGCTGCTGACCCAGGGGCGGGAAGACGACGAGGTGGAAGCCCTGGAGGAGGCCCGTTTGGCCGTGGAGCAGATTGTCATTCCGACGGGTCAACCGGTGGAACTGTTGCCCCGGCCGGCGGCCATTCGCAAAATGCAACACGAACTGGTGGAGCATTACCGGCTACGTTCGGCCAGTTTTGGGGAAGAACCCAACCGGCGGCTGCGGATTTTCCCGGCTTAAATTCGGGTATGATAGGGGCGAAGGAGGAGGGAGGCATTTCATGGCTAACCCGGAAGCCCGGCAGCGGCAGATTCTGGAACACCTACGGCGCACCACAGACATCAATTTGCAGCGCACCACCAGCGACCGCGATGCCCGCAAGCAACGCATCCTGGAACACGTCCGCCGGAGCCTAGGTTAAGCCCATGGCGGAAGCAATCTTGGTGCTGGTCACGGTCGGCGAGCGCAGCGAGGCGGACAACATCGCCCAAACGCTAGTGAGGGAAAAGTTAGCCGCCTGTGTGGGGATTGCGACGATCGAATCCATTTATCTGTGGGAAGGGCAATGGGAAAACCAGGTGGAATTTCAACTGCTGATCAAAACGGTTAAGAGTCGTTATCCCGAAGTGGAAGCAAAAATTTTAGAACTCCACAGTTACGACGTTCCCGAAATCATTGCGCTGCCGGTGGTGGCGGCCTCGGAACGCTACTTGCATTGGGTGATCCGGCAAACCAGCCCCTAACCATCTAACTGCTGCGCCTGGGGTTGGGTGGCGATGGGCGAATTGCAGCTTAGTTCCAGCGGCAGTACCCGCAAAACCTCGATGGCTAGGGACTCCGGCGCTTGATCAACTTCACCAAATATTTGCAGGCAATGACCGGTTTGGCGGAGGTGGACATCTGTCCCAATTCTTGCTTGCACTAACGGGTGGCAGATGTCCATCAGCAACCCGTAAGCCGTTGGAGAGATACGGCAAGGCACTCATAGGGGATGGCTCAGGCGTGATTTGAACACGCGACCAAGGGCTTATGAGTCCCCTGCTCTACCGCTGAGCTACTGAGCCAGCACAGATAGTTTTTTATTGTAATAGATTTGGGCTGGGTCAGGATGGTCTTTCCCCCTGGGCGATAGCAGCGCCAACCGGATAGGGTATCCCCGTCCCCCCCAAACCGCAGTAGCCGCCGGGATTTTTCGCCAGGTATTGCTGGTGGTAGGCTTCGGCGTAGTAAAACTCCGGGGCATCCAGAATTTCCGTGGTAATGGGACCATAGCCAGCAGCGCTCAGGACCTGTTGATACACATCGCGGGATTGTTCGGCCAAGGCCCGTTGCTGGGAAGAGTACACATAAATACCCGAACGGTATTGCGTCCCCACATCATTCCCCTGGCGCATCCCCTGCGTCGGGTCATGATTCTCCCAAAAGATTTTCAGTAACTCGGCATAACTGACCTGCTGCGGGTCGAACACCACACGCACGACTTCGTTGTGCCCCGTCATGCCCGTACACACTTCCTGATAGGTGGGGTTGGGCGTATACCCAGCGGCATAACCCACTGCCGTACTGTACACCCCCGGCACCTGCCAAAACTTCCGTTCCGCCCCCCAAAAACACCCCATGCCAAACAACGCCAATTCCATCCCCTCAGGAAACGGTGGCGTCAACCGCGTCCCCTTGACAAAGTGCTTCTCCGGCACCGGCAACGGCGTCGTTCGCCCCGGCAACGCCTCCTCCGGCCTAGGTAACACTAATTTCTTCCCAAAACCAAAAACCGCCATAGGTTATCGCCACAAATTACCTTATTATCCTAAAAATTTAGGTCAAACCAGTCAGCGCACTCCCCTGGCAAAACCCTTTCGGGATGGCTGAAACGCCCACCGTCACCGGAGCGCAGGGGCACGGGCAATGTCGTACCCGCCCCCACCGCCTACCTACAGCAGACCCAAAAAGTGCAACACACCCTGCCCGCTAATGGCTTCCACAATCAACGCCGAGATAAAACCCAGCATCGCCAGACGGCCATTCCAATTTTCCGCACCCGCGGTAAACCCCCACTGCCAAACATTCCGGTCTTGATTCTCCATAAGGCCACTCCTTATCGCCAAATCACTGCGTGTCATGGGACTAAACCTACTGCTAATGTAACTGAAATTTTACATTTTCGCAACATTTAGCAATCTCGTAGGCTGACCTAGGGTTGGGGCAGGCATTGTTCCAGGTGATGCTGCTGGAGGTACTGTTGCAGTTGGGGGCCGGTGCCCTGGTGGGTAATACGTCCTTCAGAGAGCAAGACGGCCTGGTCACAGTAGGCCAATTCCTCCAGGCGATGGGTCACCCACAGGGCAGTGATCCCCGTGGTGCGCACGAGCTGTTGCACCTGTTGCACCAGTTCCAACTGTTGTTCTGGGTCCAGGAAAGCTGTGGGTTCATCCAGGAGCAAAATCGGCACCTGCCGCGCCAGCGCCCCGGCAATCGCCAACCGTTGTTTTTGGCCGCCGCTGAGAGTATAGACCGGTCGCCGTTGTAATTCCCACAGACCCACAAACCGCAGGGCCTGTTCTACCCGTTCTGCCCAGACTGTCGGGGGCAATCCCGCCAAGCCAAAAGCCACATCCGCCCCCACCGTGGGCATGATCACCTGGTGGTCGGGATTTTGCAGCACCAAGGCCGCTTCGCCAGCCAGGAGAATGCGTCCCCTGGTGGGCGTCAGCAACCCTGCCAAAAGCCGCAACAGGGTGGATTTGCCGCTGCCGTTGGCCCCCAGGAGCATCCAAAATTCCCCGGCGGGCACCTGCAACGTACACGATGTGAGCGCCAGCCGTTCCGCCGACCAGCCAAACGCTACATCTTCAAGGAGAATTGCCGGTGCCGTCACCCGTCGCTGCAGAACTGTTTGAGGGGTTGCCAGCGAAATTCCCGGCCACTGGCGACTTCCACCACTACCTGACAGCGGGGCCGCAACGAGGGCACCAAACTGAGGTACTGCAATTCTTGCCGGGACAGGACTTTGCCCTCAATCAACCACAGCACCACGCCCTTGGCCTGGGGCGGTAACGCCGCCAGCGCCTGGTCCAACAGGGGGGGAAAGTAATACACATCCCCCACCGCCGCCGTCTGCGCCAGGGCTTTACCCAGGTGTGCCGGTCGTACCCCGTGAAATCGGGTCAAAAATGCTTCCAAATCCCCCATCCCCCGGGCGGTCAGGTGCAGGGTGCGATACCCGGCCTCTTTGAGTCGCCGTTGATACCGTCCTTCATGCCCCCCTTCCGGCGGCACCCAGACGGCCAAGGCCCCGTGGGTGGCTAAATCCTGGACAAACTGATTCCCAATGACCAAAAGTGGCATACCGTTGCTCTCACTGGCGGTTTGATCAAAACTGTAACAGAGTTTTTCCCACCGCAGGGTAAAGTAGCTGTTAGGGTACATGGTTGTGCTATGAACATTGCCGATTTTCGGGAGGCCTGCCAGACCTGGGCCACAGGCACCCGTCCCATTTTAGAACTGGGCAGTTTGATCCACACGGGGGAGGATGCGCGGGCGTTGATGCGGGTGATTGCCGCCCTGTGGAGTCAGGGTTTGCCGCTTGACGATTCCACGGTGACCCGGATGGCCTTTATCTACGACCTGCTCAGCCATTGGGAATCCTGGACCAAACACCAAGCCCAGGAATGCGAACAGGTGGTGCGCGGCTTGCACCTGCAACTGTCGCACATGCGGATGAACAGCCATCCCCACCTGCCCTGTTCCCAAGAAACTTTGGACCTGTTGATTCAAGTTCTAGGCAGCGGCATCAGCGCCCACATTGACGATATGGATTGATCCCCAGGGTCAGGGCGATAGCTCCGCCGGGGGTGCATCTTCTCCCAACAAATTCAGCAGAATGGGTTCGGGTTTCTGCAGCTCCTTGAGCACCGCTGCCGCCGAGGGATACCGGTCTTGGGGATAACAACGGGTCATGCCCGCCAGGATAGACAGCAAGTGTTGGTTTTGCGGCGTCAGCCAAGGGCGATAGTCCAATTCACCGGTGCTGTAGTCCCAGGGCAGGTCGGTCGGGGGTAACCCGGTCAGCCCTTGCCAAGCCACCATCCCCAACGCATAAAGGTCGCTGGTAAACTACCCGACTCCGACCGCTAAGCGGTACGGAGCGGGCTTAAGCGCTACGCGCCGCTGACGCGAACGGTAGCCCTGCAGTTGGCAAGCCAACCAC
>NZ_JBRCEP010000002.1:0-6229 GCF_053491055.1 Gloeomargarita sp. | reverse complement strand
TATGAGTTCAAGCGACAGCTAGAGTACAAAGCCAAACTCTATGCCTGTCAGTTGGTGGTGGTGGATAGGTTCTATCCCTCTAGCCAATTGTGTTCTCGCTGTGGTCATCAACAAAAGATACCGCTGAACCAAAGGGTGTTTCGCTGCCAAAGTTGCGGTTTAGAGGGGATAGATCGCGACTTGAATGCAGCCTTAAACCTGGTGAAATGGTATCAAACTACCCTAAGCTCTAGGGGAAGTCACGCCTGGGGAGATTCCTCTGCCGGGGTTGGGCAACCAACTAGGTATGAATCGTTGAATCAGGAAGGAAGCAACAAGTTGAACAAAAGTCCGCTTTTGTTCTGCGTTGTGTAAGTCTTTCGGATGCGGAGCAATGCCCAAGTTTGTCGTGACCGGCCACTACTGTGACGGGGTGGAAACCAAACGGGCGCCCTACCGGGAAGCGCATTTGGCGGGTTTGGCGCAACAGAAGGCTCAAGGGGTGTTGGTGACCATTGGCCCGACCCAAGATTTGAAACGGTTTTTCGGCATTTATGAGGCGGCAGATGCGGCCCAGGTGCAGGCTTTGATCGAACAGGACCCCTACTGGCAAAACGGGATTTGGACGGATTACGAGGTCATTCCGTGGATTCAGGCCATCTAAAGGCGCTGAAAGCACGTTCCTGGGCGAAACTCATCTGCGGCGCCAGCTATCAGGACACGGCCAGCATTGAACCCCTGAGCTGGGTCTTTACCCTGGCAGGAATTCATTGTATTGACGTGTGTGCGGACCCGGCAGTGGTGGAGGCAGCGTGGCGGGGCATTCAACGGGCAGGAACCACGCCCCCCCTGCTGATGGTGAGTTTGAACGACGATACGGACCCCCACTTCCGCAAGGCCCATTTTGACCCGCAGGCGTGCCCCCCGGATTGCCCTCGCCCCTGTGAACGGGTGTGCCCGGTGGCGGCGATTAGCACCGCTGGGGTGGATGCGGCCCGTTGCTATGGCTGTGGGCGTTGTTTGGAAATTTGCCCCTACCAGTACATCACCGCCCGCACCTACGTTCACCGCCCCGCCGCCGTGATTGAATTGCTGCACCACCAACCGGTTGCCGCCCTGGAAATCCATACCCAAACCGGGCATGAGGCCAGTTTTGCTCACCTGTGGCAGGAACTGCAGCCCTGGGTGCAACGGCTACAACTGCTCGCCATTAGTTGCCCTGACCACCCAGAGGTAATTCCGTACTTATGGAAACTTTACAAAATCATTACACCCTTGCCCTGTGCGTTGATCTGGCAGGCAGATGGCCGTCCCATGAGTGGGGATATTGGGGCAGGTACCACCTGGGCAACCATCCGGCTGGCGCAAAAAATTTTGGCGCAGGGGCCGCCGGGGTTTGTCCAGTTGGCAGGGGGAACCAATCAGGCGACCTGGCCGTTGGTGCAGCGCTATCGTTTGCCTGTGCATGGGGTGGCCTATGGCAGTTACGCCCGCAAGTTGCTGCAACCCTATTTACAGAACCTAGACGATAAAGATGTCTTAGCCGTGGCGGTGCAGACTGCGCGGGAATTGATTACCCCTAAAAGACCCGATGCTGGAGACAGGGCATTTGCCGTCGCACCTGCGCCAACCGCTCCGGGTTGATTTCTGC
Source organism: Gloeomargarita sp. (assembly GCF_053491055.1). Taxonomy (NCBI): domain Bacteria; kingdom Bacillati; phylum Cyanobacteriota; class Cyanophyceae; order Gloeomargaritales; family Gloeomargaritaceae; genus Gloeomargarita; species Gloeomargarita sp. The sequence continues at coordinate 4,599 of NZ_JBRCEP010000002.1, read as the reverse complement.
CATTGCCAGCCCCGGTTGGTCCCCGGCATCGGCCAGCACCACGCCCCAGGGGTCAACGATCATGGCGTGGCCATGGGTTTGCCGCCGGGGATAATGCCACCCCACCTGTGCCGGCGCCAGGACATAGCAGGTATTCTCAATCGCCCGGGCCTGCAGCAGGACGCGCCAATGGTCCTTGCCCGTGTAGGCCGTAAATGCCGCCGGAATAAAAAGAATTTCCGCCCCGATTTTGGCCAGATGGCGATACAGTTCGGGGAAACGCACATCGTAGCAAATCGACAGACCAATGTGCCCCAACTCCGGCTGGTAGTACACCGGCGGCAGGCTCAGCCCTGCGACCACCGTGCGGGATTCCCGGTAGGTGTTGCCGTCCGGGAGATTCACATCAAAAAGATGCACTTTGTCGTAGTGCATCTGAATTTGCCCGTCGGGGCTGACCACCAGCGCCCGGTTCACCACCCGTTTCCCGTCCACCGGCACCGGCATTCCCCCCGCCAGCAAGGTCACCTGAAACCGTTGGGCGAGGGTACGCAGGCATTGCTCCGCCGCCTGGGCAATGTGCGCCGCCTGGGCTACTTTCTCCTCCTCCTCCCCCATAAAGGCAAAGTTTTCCGGCAGGCCGACCAGGGTAGCGCCCCGATGACTGGCCAAATCCACCCACTCGGCAACCTGCGCCAGATTCTGGGTGACATCTGGGCCACTGGTCATCTGCACCGCCGCGGCGAGGTAGGCCTGCTGCATGGGCCGCCGGGTTAGGTGTGGCGGAGTTTGCGGATCAGCTCTCGCAGGACATCCGTCTTGGTACGACCCTTGGCCGCACAGTAGGTTTCGAGTTTGACGAGCTCCTCATTGGGTAAGCGAATGGTCAGGACACGATCCGAAGGGGGTTTGGTTCTAGGCATGGTCGCTGATACGAGGTAACGAAAAAAATGTACCGCTCTCGTCGGGGAGCTTAATTCTCAAAGAAGCGACAGTGTCGCTCTGGCATCAGAGTACCTTAATCAGCTATTAAACAACCTTTTGCGCCGATTGGCAAGGACTTGACAAAGCGGCAGGTTGGTACAAATGCTGGCAGTTGGGGCAGGGTTTTTAGAAGTTAGTGCGAATCGCCGCAACCGGACAGGCGGGAATACATTGCTCGCAGACGATGCAGCGGGTGCGGGTGAAATGGAGCCGAAACTCTTTGTCCAGGCTGAGGGCCTGGGTGGGGCACACCCCCGTACAGAGGCCACAGTCCACACAGCGGTCCGTATCAATCAGAATTTCCCGGCTGCTGTCGGTGACCTCGATGCCGCTATCGCGCAACCATTCCAGCGCTGCCGCCAGTTGGTCCATGTCGCCGGCCAGTTCCACCACCAATTTCCCCACCTGGTTGGGGGCGACCTGCGCCCGAATGATGTTGGCGGCAATGTTGAAGTCCTTGGCCAAACGGTAGGTGATGGGCATCTGCACCATCTGGCGGGGAAAGGTGAGGGTGACCCGTTGTTTCATCGCCCGGTTGCCCCAACGGCACTACCTCTAGGATAGCCTGGGGGTCGTGATACTTTAGGAAAATGCCCATCCCCTTTGTGAGGCATCTTATGGAACTGCGGATTCTCACCCCAACCACCGAAGAGACCTACGGCCAACCCCCGACCACCCTGACCCTGCCGATAACCCGCCTAGACAGTACCCAGGTGACCCGCTTCAAGCAACAGTACGAGGCGGCGGTGAACGGTCAGCCCTGCTATTTGGGGATTGACCTGTCCCACGTGGAATTTCTCGACAGTGCGGGGCTGGGGGCCTTGGTGGCCTGCCACAAGCACGTGCGGGCGTTGGGGGGAGAAATCGGGTTGATTGCGCCGCGGCATGTGCTCCTGCAACTGTTGCAGATCACCGGTCTGGATAAGGTCCTCCTGGTGTACGTAGATGCGGACGATTTTGCCCAGAGCGTGGGGCGTCGCTAAATCCCATAGCTTTTGCCAATCACCCAATGCCGCCGGAAAAAGCGCGCCAGTTGGGTTTCCGCCAGGGTAAGGCAAATGGGTCGCCCGTGGGGGCAGGTGCGGGGGGCGCGCGTGGCCTGCCATTGGTCCAGCAGGGTTTGCATTTGGGGGAGGGTCAATTCTGTGCCGTTGCGAATCGCACTGCGACAGGCCAGGTTCACGGTGGCCTGTTCCCGGTCAGTGCAATGACTCAGTTCCACCAGGGCATCGGCCCATTCCGCCGGTCGCTCCTGCAACACCTGGGGAATCTGGCGCACCGCCCACTGCTGGGGGCCAAAGGGTTCGGGAGGGAGGCCGTACTGGGTCAGCCGTTCCACTTGGGTGGGGGTAAGGGGAGGCAAAATCACCGGACTGTCAAGGGCGATCACCTGCCATTCCGACTGCAATTGTTCATACAAAACCCGCTCGTGGGCGATGTGTTGTTCCACCAGGCACAGGCCCGCCGGGTGTTCTGCCAGGATATAGGTGCGATGGATTTGCGCCAGGGCTTTGAGGGTAGGGCGGGCCTGGTAACGGGCGGTGGTTTCGGCCACCTGGAGCAGTTTTTGCACCCGCGGGTAATCGGTTTTGCCGGGGGGAGCAACGTGCATACTTTGCTCGCACAAATGCAGTAATTTGGCCTGCCAATGTTCTAAATTTTTGATGTACAGTTGGGTTTTGGCGGGGTGGCGGTGCCAGTCCACGTCTTCCGGGGGCAAATGGAAATGGGCAAACAATAAGGGAAAGCGTCCCCGCGGGAGGAGCCGTTGGAAATGCTGGAGGATGGCGGCGTGTACTTCCGGCAATTCCACACAGCGGCCATTGACGGCCAACCAAATCCGGTCGGGGCGGGGGCGGTGGTGTTGATCCGGCAGGGCAAATGCCAGGGTGAGGTGTTCCTGCTGGGCGATGTGCCACTGGGAGGGGGCCACCTGGGGCAGGATTTGGCGCAGGCGCTCTTGCAGGCTACCCGGCCAGAGGTGCCAGGTTTTGCCGGGAAACTCCACCTGCCAGGTGACCTGGGGGTGACACAGGGCCATTTGCTGAATCCACAACTGGATGTGGCGCAGTTGTTGCGGCCAACTGGGTAGACTTTGTTGGCGATGGGGCCATTTGGCAAACAGATGCTGCACTGTCACCACCGTTCCGGGAGCCAGGGGAACGACCTTTTGCTGCGCGACCTGCCCCTGGGCGTCGTACTGCACTTGCCACCCGTGGGCTGCTGTCGCACACCGACTGGCAATGGTCACCTCCGCCAATTGCGCCAGGCTGTACAGGGCTTGCCCCCGAAACCCCAGGGTGTGGATACGATGCAGGTCCTGGGGCTGCCGAATTTTGCTGGTGGTGTGGGCGCTAGCCGCCAGGACAAGCGTTTCCAGGGTCATGCCCTGGCCGTTGTCTGCCAAACGCACGCACTCCGGTTCAACCCGCAGGTGTAGCTGCGTGGCCTGGGCATCCAAGGCATTTTCCACCAACTCCCGCACCACCGCCACCAGAGAATCAATCACTTCCCCAGCGGCCATCCGTTCAATCAGTTCTGGGGCAAGGCGGTAGAGGGTCATAAACGGTTTGGGCGCAAATCAATCAAGAAAAAAGACCAAAACGGCGGGCCGCCACCCAAAAGTGCCGAGTTTGAAATTATAGCAATTGTGGGGAAGGAATGGGCAATCGCATAGGTTAGGCAGGCGTTTCTCTGGGGTCATTGATGCGGGGATTGCGGGGCAACCGTTAACCCCTGGGAAGCGGGAACCGCCGGGGCATTATTCCCGTATTTTCTGCCCCGATATCATCATCTTCTCAGCCTACAAAAAGGGTTGGCATATACTCATATTTATAGTTTATTGGTTATTTATTTAGTTCCAGACTCCTGGGGTACTACCCATTGCTTTGGGATTGCCCAGAGAGGGGACTGCTATAGTAAAAAGCAAAACAGTTCCTGTGTGTGCTTCTTGTTGCCCCTGTGACTCGGCCTCTGGAATCGGATGAGTTTTTGGCGCGCTATGCGGATGGAGAACGGGATTTTAGCGGCAGTAATTTAACCAAAGTGATTCTGGTGCAAGCCCATGTGCCGGGGCTGGATTTAACCAATGCGGACTTGACGGGAGCAATTTTTTACATGGTGAATCTCTCCGGTTCTTGTTTGCGGGGAGCTTGTTTACGCCAGGGACTTTTTTTTCGCAACCAAATCTGCCGGAGCGACTGCACAGAAGCGGTACTGACCGGGGCCAATCTGGTCAATGCGGACCTAAGTTGGTCGAATTTAACAGGTGTCATTTTGCGGGAGGCAACGATGCGTATGGCGGATTTGACAGGTGTCATTTTACACCAGGCCAACTGTCGCCAGGTAGATTGGGTGGGAGCCAATTTGACGCAGGCATATATGCAAGGATTAAATGCCCCTGCTGCGATACTGACCAATGCCACCTTAGTCGGTGCTCAGTTACGGGGTGCCCATCTAGTCGGGAGTAATTTGGTCAATGCCAATCTGTCCCACGCCAATTTAGATTACGCCGATTGTGATCGTGTTAATTGGAGCGGCGCCAATTTATTTCAAGCTTCACTCCGATATGCGTGTTTGCGTTTTGGTCAGTTTTTTCAAAGCAATTTGCTCTTAGCGGATTTATCAGGAGCAGAT
>NZ_JBRCEP010000001.1:0-12169 GCF_053491055.1 Gloeomargarita sp. | reverse complement strand
GCCAATTTAGATTACGCCGATTGTGATCGTGTTAATTGGAGCGGCGCCAATTTATTTCAAGCTTCACTCCGATATGCGTGTTTGCGTTTTGGTCAGTTTTTTCAAAGCAATTTGCTCTTAGCGGATTTATCAGGAGCAGATGTCACAGGGGTTAACCTAGAAGAAGCGCAAGGGGTTGGGGCAATACTCCGAGCGCTACATCCACCAGCAGCTCCTGGCTGAGCCTTTACCAACAGCACATTTGTCTGCTGGTGATTAAAGCAAGATGGGAACAGAAATTTGCAGGCCTGGGATGAACAGCGATAAACTGGGGATACCAACCTTGGCGGCACGAGTTGATAGCCATGATTGCCGTACCCAGTCACGACCGCTATTTTACCCCAGAGGAGTATTTCGCTTGGGAGGCCAAGCAACTAGAGAAGTACGAGCTAATTGATGGCCGCGTGTATGCCATGACCGGTGGCACACAAAATCACAGTACAATTGCCATCAATTTATTAGTGTTAATTCGGACGCATCTACGAGGTGAGAAATGTAGGGTTTTTAATTCTGATGTGAAGGTCAACATTCTACACACATCTGATTACACCTATCCCGATGTGAGTGTGACTTGTGATGAACGCGATAGAAAACATCCCCTGTATATCACTTATCCCTGTTTGCTTGTGGAGGTTTTGTCCCCCAGTACCGAAGCCTATGACCGTGGCAAAAAGTTCGAGCGCTATCGTCGCAATCCTAACCTGATTGATTATGTTTTGGTTAGTTCTGAGGAAATGGCGGTTGATATTTATCACAAAAATGAGGCAGGGGATTGGTTGATTTTGAGCTATCGGGCAGGGGATACGGTGGAATTTAAGAGCATCAATTTGAGGGTGCAAATTGAACAAATTTACGAAGAAGTTGTTTTTGAGGAGTCGCCAGCGACAGCACCGGCCATGATTTAATAATGGCTCAGCCCCTTGTGTGGTCACATGCCCATGCCAATTGCCATTTCTGAGCAATTTCGCCGCCTGCAAGCCCAATCCCGCTGCGCCCTGATTCCCTTTATTACTGCCGGTGACCCGGATTTAGCCACCACCGCCCAAGCCCTAAAAACCCTGGCGCACGCCGGAGCCGACATGATTGAACTGGGCGTGCCCTATTCTGACCCCTTGGCCGATGGGCCGGTGATTCAGGCGGCAGCTACCCGTGCCCTCAAACGGGGAACTACCCTGAACCAGGTGTTGGAATTAGTCCATACTTTGTCTGGTCAAATTACCGCTCCCATTGTGTTGTTTAGTTATTACAACCCGATTCTTAACCGAGGCGTCGAACGGTTCCTGCAAGACATTGCCCAGGCGGGGGTGCGGGGGTTGGTGGTGCCGGATTTGCCCCTGGAGGAAGCCCATGTCCTTAGCCAGCCTGCTCAGAACTACGGGGTTGAACTCACCCTGCTGGCAGCGCCTACTAGTCCCCCGGCGCGGTTGGCGGCTATTGCCCAAGCATCCCAGGGGTTTGTGTATCTGGTGAGTGTGACGGGGGTCACAGGGGCGCGGCAAACCCTGTCGGAGAAAATTCCCCGTCTGCTGGCGCAACTGCATCAGGTCACCGCAAAACCGATTGGGGTGGGCTTTGGGGTGTCCCGGCCGGAACAGGCCAAACAACTTCGGGATTGGGGGGCCGATGGGGTGATCGTTGGTAGTGCCTTTGTCCAGCGGTTGTATGAACATGGCATCCTGGCGGTGCACACCTTTTGCCAGCAATTGCGTCAGGCGCTCGATAGCAGGGATTGATAGAGCTTGGCGGTGCGCTCCACCATTTGGGCGACGGTAAATTCCTGCACCAGGCGGGCGTAACCGGCAGCCCCCATGCTAGCCCGTTGTTCCGGGTTGGTCAAAAGTTGCACCACCGCGTGCGCTAAAGCGGGCGGGTCGTTGGGGGGAATGAGTAACCCGGTCTTGCCGTCCATGACGATTTCGGGAATGGCGCTGACACGGGTGGCGACAATCGGGAGGCGGGCGGCCATCGCTTCGAGTAGAACCAGGCCAAAGCCCTCGTGGAGGGAAGGGTGAACCAGCAGGTCAAACTGGCGCATCCATTCTCCGGCCTGGGGTTGGTAGCCCACCAAGTCCACATGGGCGGTCACCTGCAATTGTGCTGCGAGGGTCTTGAGGGGTTCCCGCAGGGGGCCATCGCCCACAATCACCAGCCGCACCTGGGGAATGCGTTGGCGGATAAGCGGTAAGGCATAAAGTGCGGTGGCGTGGGACTTCTGGGGCACCAGGCGCCCGACCATCCCCAGCACAAATGGGCCAGAGGATTTGGGGGTTGTAGGAAATTCCCCGGCCGGCGGGTCATAGCCGTAGGGAATTACCGTGATTTTCTCTGCCGGTACCCGCTGGTAGCGCTGGTTAAACCGCTTGATGTGTTCTGAAATGGCAATCACATGGTGAAAGCAACGGGTATTCCAGGTGATCAGGGGGCGCATGGGCCACCGCTGGCGATACCGGTTGTCGTTGTGCCGGGTACATAGGACTTTCAGGCCGGGCAGACACCGGGCGGCCACGCCCCCGTACAGGTCGGCATAGAGGAGGTGGGTATGCACCAGGTCATAATTGCCCTGGCGCAGCAGGTGGACAAGATGGGGAAGCAGGTCCGGCTGCCATTCTGAATGCACCCACCGGTCAATCACGGGGATACCCCGGCGGCGCAAGGCTGCGGCAAAAGGGCTGGGGGCTTCCTGGGGTTTGGTCAGAGCGAGAAACGTCACGTCGTAACCCCGCTGCTGCAACCCCGGCAGCAGATGCAATAGGTGGTTTTCCGCCCCGGCAATGGCGCCTGCCCGTTGGATGTGGAGAATTTTGACCATGGGGGGGAAATCTATTTGCAAAAATTTACACTGAGTTACGATAGAGATAATTATTTCATCGGCGCAACGACAGGAAACCTTTGCCTATGCATCCCCTGTGGTTGGTGAGTCCTTTTTTCTTTTGGGGTACGGCCATGATTGTCATGAAGGCGGTCTTACCCCAGACGGCTCCCCTGTTTTTGGGGGCGTTTCGGTTGATCCCGGCGGGGCTGTTGGTGTTGGCGGCGGCGGCGGTGCTGGGGCGGGCGCAACCCCGTTCTTGGCAGGCGTGGGGGGCCATTCTCCTGTTTGCTCTGGTGGATGGCACGCTGTTTCAGGGGTTTTTGGTGACCGGGTTGGCGCGGACCCAGGCGGGGTTGGGTTCGGTGATGATTGATTCCCAACCGTTGGTGGTGGCGCTGTTGGCCTGGTGGCTGTATGGGGAAGTAATAGGCCTGTGGGGCTGGCTGGGTCTGGGGTTGGGTGTGACCGGAATTGCCATGATTGCTCTGTCGCCGCAGGAGTGGGCGCATCTGGGGAATGCGTGGGCGCAGGTGGCCGGACATGGGGAATGGTGGATGTTGTTGGCGGCGGTGGCGATGGCGCTGGGGACGGTGATGATGCGCTGGCTGAGCCGCTGGGTTGACCCGGTGGTAGCGACGGGTTGGCATCTGGTGTTGGGGGGCATCCCGCTGCTGGTGCTCTCTGGGCTGTGGGAAGGGCCGGCCTGGGGCCATCTGAACGCCTGGGGCTGGCTGGGTATGGCCTACAGTGCCGTGTTGGGCAGTGCCGCTTCCTATGGGTTGTTTTTCTACCTGGCCGCCCAGGGGAATCTCACCAGTTTGAGCGCGTTGACCTTTTTGACGCCGGTGTTTGCCCTTACCTTTGGGGCGCTGTTTTTGGGAGAAACCCTGACCCTGTGGCAGTTGGGCGGTGTGATTTTGACTTTAGTGAGCATTACCTTGGTCAACCAACGGCACCGCTTGGGTGCGATGCTGAATGAACCTGTGCCTGTGCCGGTCGTCGTCGAACCCGACCCGTGAGCATATCGGGTTAATCCCTATTCGTGCCTGTGTACATTCCCCTGCATCAGAAATACCGCCCCCAGACGTTTGACCAGTTGGTGGGCCAGGATGTGATCCGCACCACCCTGAGTCAGGGGGTACGGCTGGGACGGATTGCCCCGGCTTATATGTTCACAGGTCCTAGGGGCACGGGGAAAACCTCCTCTGCCCGGATTCTGGCCAAGGCGTTGAATTGCCAAAGTACGGACCGACCCACCCCCGAACCCTGCGGGGAATGCGCCCTCTGTCGCGCGATTGCCCAGGGAAATGCCCTGGACATCATCGAGATTGATGCGGCCAGCCATACGGGGGTGGATAATGTGCGGGAGATGATCGAGCGGGCGCAGTTTGCCCCCGTGCAGGCGCGGTACAAAGTCTTTATTATTGACGAATGCCATATGCTTTCGGGGGCGGCCTTTAATGCCCTGTTAAAAACCCTGGAGGAACCGCCGGAGCGGGTGGTGTTTGTGCTGGCAACGACCGACCCGCAACGGGTGCCCGCCACGATTATTTCCCGCTGCCAGCGGTTTGATTTTCGCCGCATTGCCCAGGCGGACATGGAGGCCCATTTGCGCCGGATTGCCGACCAGGAGGGGATTGCCATTACCCCGGCAGCGTTGACGCTGGTAGCGCAGCTGGCGCAAGGGGGGCTGCGGGATGCCGAAAGTCTGCTCGACCAACTCAGTTTACTGCCGCCGCCAATTCAGCCGGAACAGGTCTGGGAATTGGCCGGACGGGTGCCGGAACGGGATTTGTGGGAGCTGGTGCAGGGCATTTACACCGAACCGTTGCTGGCGGTAGTGCAACGGGGGCGGGCTTTGCTGGAACGGGGCTGGGAACCGCTGCACCTGTACCAACAACTGGTGGGGTTTGTCCGGGATGGCCTAATTGCCCTGACTGCACCCCAGGAACGGCATTTGACGACCCTGCTGCCGGAGACCTGGCAAGCCTGGCAGACCTTGGGGGAACGGGTCACGGTGACGGATTTGCTCCAGGCCCAGGAGTATTTGCGCCAAAGCGAACCGCAACTGCGCCATACCACCCAGCCGCACCTGTGGTTGGAGGTGATCCTGTTGGGATGGTGGCATCTGTGGCAGGAAAAAACGGCAACTACCCCTACGCCGGCGCCACCGGCGACGGTTCCCCCCCAACCGGAACGCAGGACACCAGCCCCCGCGCCCACCCAATCTCCTGCGGCAATGCCATCCTCTGAGGCGGCCAGTTCCTCACCTGCCCCGGCAATCAATTCACCTTCTCAGACCATCTCGTCATCTGGGGTGGCTTGCCCATCATCTCCTCAGGCAATTCCATCACCTGAGAAAGTTAGCTCATCATCGCCGCCGGCAATAAATTCATCCTCCCAGGCTATCTCGTCATCTGGTGCAGCAACCCCATCCTCGGAGGTGCCTAATTCCTCACCTGCCCCGGCAATCAATTCACCTTCTCAGACAATCCCATCCGCGCCCCCGGCAACTCCTTCCTCCCTATCCGCCCAAGCGGGTCAGGACCTAGCCAGTTTGTGGGCACAGGTGGTCAAGCAGATCAAAAAGCCACCTGCCCGCGCCCTCTTTCAGGATGCCAGTCTGGTGAAATTAGAAAACCACCAGGCCGAAGTCGTCCTCAAATCCGCGGCCTTGCTCCGCAATGCCCAAGGAAAACTGAAAGAACTGCAAGCCGCCTTCCAACAGGTATTGCAGCAGCCTGTCACCGTGCATCTCCGGGCCGCCCACAAGGGAGAAGCGCTAACGCCGGCGCCCCCGCCCGCCTCACCCACCCACCAACCCAGTCCCCCCAGCCGTTTGCCCTTGCCGGACGTTGCCAAGGAAGACCAGGTGATGCTGGCCGCCCAGCGATTGGCCCATTTCTTCCAGGGGGAGGTGATTGTGCCGCCAGAAGAACCGGAAGAATTCTAGACCGCCACCCCAAAAGAAACGGGTTGGCTCCTGGGAACCAACCCGCAACCATTGGGAACGCAAGCTGGCGTTACTTTTGCACCACCAGTTTCACGTTGGCGTTTTGCAGCCCAGGCCGCTTCACTTCCGCCAGGGTCTTGTTGATGGCGTACTTCTGGTTGATGGAGTTGATCAACTCAGTTTGGTTGTACTTTTTGGCCACCCCCCACAAGTCGGCGATCAGGTCGAAGCTGCCATCGGCGTTGCGCGACCAACCCAAATCGTAATCACCTTCCAGCACGGCCACAATGTCGGCCCGCAGCCGCTGCCCGTTGTAACCCCGCACATCGGCGTTGGTCTTAACTTGGAAGCCCAAATCCCGCAGGGAGTTCTTCAGAATCTCCGCGTCGGTGATTTTGGTCCGCAAGGTGCTGAAGTGAGACATGAGATTATCCTCCTGAGATCGTCTTGGTTGACAAGAAACTGCTCGTTGGAAACGAGCCTTCTGACCCCTTGGGGCCAAAAGCCTGTTAAAACTCCAGTCGCTGATATTCAGCAACCGAAGCCGCCGCCGGACGCGCTCGGTGTTTGGCCCAATCCCGCAGCGCCGTCACCTGCTCGGTCATCGTCCGGGAAAGCGGCAGCGTCGCCTTCACCGCCGCAATAATGTCCAACTGGGTGAATTCCCGGTCTTGGGCAAAGGCATCGTACATCGCCGCAATCACCGCCTGCTCAATCTCCGCCCCGGAAAAACCTTCGGAAACTTTTGCCAATTGGTCCAAATCAAATCGGTCAATTTCGGGACGCCGCCGCGCCAGATGGATGCGGAAAATCTCCCGCCGCTCTTCCAAATTCGGCAAATCCACAAAGAAAATTTCATCAAACCGGCCCTTGCGGAGAAATTCGCCCGGCAACTTGTCCACCCGGTTGGCCGTCGCCATCACAAATACCGGTGAGGTTTTGTCCTGCATCCAGGTCAGGAACGTGCCAAAAATCCGCGACGACGTGCCCCCATCACTATCCGCAGACCCCGCCGACCCCGCAAACGCCTTGTCCAACTCATCAATAAACAAGATCACCGGGGCAATCGACTCTGCCGTCTTTAGCGCACTGCGCAAATTCGCCTCCGAACGCCCCACCGTCGAACCGTCATAAATCCGCCCCATGTCCAACCGCAACAGGGGTAACTCCCACAACCGGGAAGTGGTTTTGGCAATCAACGACTTGCCACACCCCGGCACCCCCAAAATCAACATCCCCTTAGGCTGGGGCAACCCGTACTGCCGTGCCCGCTCCGTAAACGCCTGGGAACGCTGCCGCAACCAGCGCTTCAATTCCTCCAACCCCCCCACCTGCTCCAGGGTGGCCTCCTCCTCGATGTACTCCAAAATGCCGTTGCGCCGAATCAGTTGCTTTTTCTCCGCCGCCACCACGGCCACTTCCGCTTCCGTCAACCGCCCAGAACGCACCTGCGCCTTGCGAAACACCTTTTCCGCCTCGTCCCGGGTCAAGCCCTGCGCCGCCGCAATCAACTTCTCCCGCACACTCCGGTCCAACCGGGTCTGCTTCATCTGCGCCAACTGCTGGTTTAACACCTCCCCCAACTCCGCCGCCGTCGGCAAGGGGAAATCCAGCACCACCATTTCTTTCTCCAACTCCACCGGCACATGCAACACCGGCGAGAGCAAAATGATCGTCTTGCGCGTCCCCCGGAAACTCGCCACCGCATCCCGCAACCAACGATTCACCGCCGGGGAATCCATAAACGGGTGCAAATCCTTGAAGATGAAAATGCCCGGCTCCTTGTGGCGGATCACCCAATCCAACGCCGTCTCCGGGGAAACCGTGTTGTGGTGCTGGCTGTGGGTGCGAGGATGGCCGTACTCGATGAGCCCGTGGGTCACCGTCCAAGTAAACACCCGCGAGACCACCCGCGTCTCCTGCGCCGACTGGACAATCCACTGCTCGGCCCGCTCCTCCTCCGGGGTCACCACGTAGATGAGGGGATACTGCGCTTTGATGAGTGTGACCAATTCATCGGACATGACACCAGCCTCGCACGAGCGAACTTAACAGGGAATCAACACTTCACGGGGCGCAAAATTCGGCACTGGGTCGGGCAAAACCGCCGCCGTCGCATCGCGCACGGAGACCAACTGCCCCTCCCGCAATACCACCGCCGCCGCACACTCAGGACAGTGATGCACCACGTGGGTATGACCACACTGCCCCGCCACCACCTCGGGATGGGCCAGATAAAAGGCAATCGCCCGCTCCACCATCGCCGACATGGGTTCCGATTCCACCGCCGACCGAATCTTTAACTGGCGGTGCAACTCTGGCGAAAGATAAACCGTAACTTTGTGCTTGTCTGTCATAGGGAACTCATACCCGGGTATCCCCACTTTACGCAACCGTCCCCCTGCCGTCAAGCTGGGATGCTGGCTTGCCGCCATTTTTGTCACAAAAATTTACCTTCTCCGGGGAACAGGGGGAGGGGCGCCGGGGGTTGGGCGGCCAGGCGATGGGCCCAGCGGGTGGGTTCCGGCAGGCGGTAGCGGCGGGTGCAATGGAGGACGTAGGCAATGCTGGTGCTCAGGCTGATGCGGTGGCCGGGGGAAATGTACAGGGGGTGGGTGTTGGGGCGGGTGCGCAAGGCGGCGCCGATGGTTTCCCCTTGATCCACCAAGGGTTGCCAGTCCCCGCGCCGGTTGCCCACAGGGGCGTGCTGTCCCACCAGGCGGGATTTGGCGACCCCAATGGTCGGAATATCTGTCAGCAATCCCAAATGGCAGGCGATGCCGCAGCGGCGGGGATGGGCGCGGCCTTGGCCGTCACACAGGAGCAGGTCGGGCAGGTGACGCAGGTGGTTGAGGGCGCAGAGGATCACCGGAATTTCCCGAAACGAGAGCAAGCCGGGGATATAGGGAAACGTCACGGGCAGGCAGGCCACGCTGTGGTCCTGCAGGGACAAATCCGGGTAACGCAACACGGCAATGGCTGCCCGTGCCACCCGATTCCCTTCGCAAAAGCCCACATCTACCCCAGCCACGGTGCGAATGGGGGGCAAATCGTCCTGGGTGCGTACCTGGGCCGCCAACCGGGTTTGCAGGGCTTGGGCGGCGGCTACAGTGGTCGGCCAATCGCCGGGCAGGGCAAAAGACGGCACGGTTTTTCTACAATCGGAGCCAACAGCGGCGACGTTTTCCAGTATGGCGTGGCATGCTCCCCATCTTCTGAGCGAATCGCTGGCGCATTGGGTGGGGCAGGCGGGTGTCTGGGGCGCTGGGGTTTATATCGGGGTGTACATGGTGGCGACCCTGGTGCTGTTGCCGACGACCCCTTTGAATGTGGCCGCGGGGGCGCTGTTTGGGCCGGGCTGGGGGTTGCTGTGGACCGTGGTGGGGGCCTGTTTGGCGGCAGTGGTGGGGTTTGCCTGGGCGCGGGGGGCGGGGCAAGCTTGGCTGCAACGGCGCTTAGGGGGGCGTTGGCGGCGGTATGTGCAGCAGCGGGGGGGGATGGTGTTGTTTTGGGTGCGTCTGCTGCCGGTGCTTCCCTACGGCTTGGTCAATTACGGGGCGGGATTGGCAGGGATTTCCTGGCGGGACTATCTTTTGACCTTGGTGCCGGGGACGGTGGTGGGGGTAGCGCCGGTGGTGTGGCTGGGCAGTGGCCTGCACCCTGGGGCCAACGGCTGGTTTTGGGTGGGTTTGGGGGGAATGGTGCTGACTGGGTGGGCAGGGCAGGTCAGGTCACGCCGTTAAAGCGGTGGGGGGCTTTACAGCAGCCCAACCCTTGGTGTAATAATAAAGCTATCGTTCCTGCCTGCGGCTGATAAATACGTTCCTGCCTGCGGCTGATAAATAAAGTAACAGGGCAAGTTTTTCGATGGATGGCTTAATTGTGCCACGGGTTCCCAGCCTCACACCAGGTTAATACTCAGATTAGTGGCGACATTTACGGTTGGGGGTTATGACGGGATTTTTTGGGGGTGGTAGTCAGGGGGTGGGCATTGAGCTGACGCCGTTGCGGGTGCAGGTGGCACAGTTGGAAAGGCGGGGGGCGAGTCTGAGGCTCAAGGCGCTGGCGGCAGCGGAAATGCCGGAGGGCTTGATCCAGGATGGGCAGGTGGTTGACCGGGATGGGGTGGCCGAGCTGATTAAAAATGTGATGCAGGAGCAGAAAATTAAGGCCAAGCGGGCGGCGTTGGCGATTCCTTCGCACCGGGCGGTGACCCGTTTGGTGAAACTGCCTGCGGAGTTGGATGATATGGAGTTGCGGGAAAACATCGAAAACGAGCAGGCGGCCCTGTTTTTGCCGTACCCGCGGGAGGAGGCGGATTTGGATTTTCAGAAGTTGGGGCTGTCGCGGGGGGAAGACGACCAGGAGCAGGTTGAGGTGTTGTTGGCGGCCACCCGCAAGGAAACGACGGATGGGTATCTGGAGGCGGCGCAAAAGGCGGGGCTGACGGTGCGGAGTGTGGAGATTACCAGTTTTGCGCTGTTGCGTGCCCTGCGCGAGCAGATGCGGCAGACATTTACGGATCGGGAAGCGGCGGCGGTGGTGGATATTGGCTACGACAATACGGAGATTAACATTGTGGTGAATGGGATTCCCCATTTTGCCCGCGATGTGCCGATTGGGGTCTTGGAGATGCAAAATGCGGTCAGCCGGGCTGCCAGTATGCCGGTGAGTCGCAATCCCAACTGGGCGCAGACGATGACGGTGCCGGAGGAGGGGGATGCCACGATGCCGACGAACCGACCGGGGATGGCCCTGATCCGGGTGTTGCAGGAATTGGGGGATGAGCTGCGCCGCTCGATTGATTTTTACCGGGATCAGCCGGATGCGGTGGAAGTGGTGCAGATTTTGTTGGCGGGGCCGGGGGCGGCGATGGGTGGCTTGGATGAATATATGAGCAACCGGTTGGGGATTGCTGCCAGTTGTATTGACCCGGTGCGGACGCTCAATTTGGAGGTAGCCCAGGAGATTCCCCCGGCGGAGCGTTCTGGTTTGGGAGTGGTGCTTGGACTGGCATTGCGGGAGGCTTAAGGGTTATGTATGCGATAGAGATTAACTTCTTACGGGACCGGGCGCCCCAGGGGCAAACCTACGTGGAGGAGGAAGCCAGTCCCCTGCCTTTGGTGTTGGGGATAGCGGTGGGGGTGATAGCCCTGGTCGGTGCTGGGGGGTTCTGGGGCTTTACGCTGATGCAGGAGCAGAACTTGCAACAGGAGAAGGTGCGGGGGGAAGCCCGGTTGAATCCTTTGCGGCAACAGTTGGCGGAACTGGACAGGTTGCGGGAGCGGCTGGCGCAAATTCGCAAGGAAACGAAGGAATTGGCCAATGTCGTGGAGCGGGTCACGCCCTGGTCGGCGGTGGTGCAGGATTTGGGGAATCGTACGCTGGCGGGGATTCAGTTGCGTAAGGTGGAGCAAAGCGGGAGCAATTTGAAAATCACGGGGCAGGCCAACGAATTCAGTACCGTAAACGAGTTTCTGCTGGTGTTGGCGCGGTCGCCTTTTTTCAAGGGAACACCGCCTAATGAACCCCGGTTGGTCAGTTCGCAACGGGCGGCAACGCGGGGGGGTGAGGACACCCAGCCGTTGGTGCAGTATGAGGTGCAGGTGGCTTTGGCGACGGATAAAAAACTGTCAGAGAATTTGGCCAACCTGAAGCGCACGGGGGCGGTGGGGTTGGAAACGCGGATTGAGATTTTGCGGGAGTTGGGCATTTTGCAGGATCGCCCCAGTGCCCGGCCTGCGGCTACGGATAAACCCCAGGAGAAGGAGGCAGGACAATGACCCTCAGCGGTGCGTTTGAACAACCCAAGGCGGCTGGTTCCCAGAAAATTCTCGGCATGAGTCCGTTTCTTCTCTACGGTCTCCTGGCGGGATTGGTCGGGATTGGGGGTGCGGTGGCCATTTATTTCACCTTGATCCAGCCTGCCTCGTTGCGGGTGGAACAGTTGCGAAGTGAAGTGGAAGCTATCAACAATGAAATCCGGCAAAAGGAGGCGGCGCTCAAGGATCGCGCTCGGGTGGAAGTGGAGTTGCGCCAGGCAGAAGAGCAGCGCAAGCGTTTGGAGGCCATTTTTGGCAGCCAGCAGGATTTGCAGGTGGCTTTGTTGATGATTGACCAGCAGGTGCGCGACAGTGGGGCCGCGTTGCTTTCCTTCAAGCCTGGTGCGGTGGCGACTGTGGGACAGGTGGATGAACAGACCCCTGGAACGGAGCAGAAAAAGCCCACCCAGGCCAAGGCTCCGGCGGAACAGACGATGGGGTTACTGAAGAAGGTCAGCTACGAGGTGGAAGTGCAGAGCACCTATCCCCAGCTTTTGGCCGTGTTGCGGAACATCGAGCGCCTGCGGTTGCTGTTGAATATCA